>CAJXGZ010000100.1 GCA_913053795.1 uncultured Rhodospirillales bacterium
AAGCTGGCCCCCATTCCATCCGCAATGGGCGCCTAAGGTTCATGGCCGTCCTTGCCATGCGCCATGTGGGAATAGCGGTCAGCGACATGGAGCATTCCTTGCGCTTCTACCGGGATTACCTTGGTCTGAGGAACTTCAAGGAAGGGCTCGGCCAGACCGGGGAATACATTTCCACCCTGGTTGGTTTGGATCGGGCACACGTGGATATCAGGGTGTTGCAAGGCCCCGACGGCTCGAAGGTGGAGCTACTGAAATACCACTCCCACCCGGAACCCGGCGGCACAGAGGCCAAGGCTTATGAGGCCGGACGGCCCCATATCGCCTTCACGGTGGAAAACCTGATGGTACTCTTCAATAGGCGTGAGGAGTACGGCGTTACTTTCAAGAGTCCACCGCAACGGTCCCCCGATGATCCTGTTTATGTGGCCTATTGCCATGACCCGGACGGGGTGATCATGGAACTCGTTCAGCCCATCGGGGATGATCGGTGAAACTTGATCTTTCGGGCAAGAAGGCCCTCGTTGCAGGGGGCAGCCGCGGTATCGGCCTAGCTATTGCCGAGGCCTTCATAAAGGAAGAGGCGCAAGTGACCATTACCGCGCGCGGCACCGACGGGCTTGACCGAGCCCGGATGCGGATGGAGGAGCACCATGGGGGCCGGATCACGGCGGTAACGGCCGATATGAGTGACCCTTCTGCCGCGGCCGGGGTCTTGGCGGAGGTGGGCGTTCTGGATATTGCCGTGATTAACTTCGGGGCAACCGATACCCTGCCCGGATTCGACACTTCCGGTGAAGAGTGGGAAAGGCTTATCCGGGCCAACCTCACCGGCCCTACCCACTTGGCGCGGACCCTCGGCGTGGCCATGAAAGCACGCGAGGAAGGCGTCATTCTTTTCGTCGGCAGTATTGCCGGTCGGGAAGCCATAGGCGCGCCCATCGCCTATGGCGTTGGCAAGTGCGGCCTACGGGCGGTGATGAAGACCATGGCCAGGGAACTGAGTCCCGAGGGCGTCCGGGTCAACCTGATCAGCCCTGGCAATATCCTGTTCGATGGAGGGCGGTGGGCTGACAAGCGCGCCGCCGATCCGCAAGAAATCGACCGACTGATCAACGCCACGGTGCCCATGCGGCGCTTTGGCGTCCCCGAGGAAATCGCCCAGGTGGCTGTTTTCATCTGTTCCCCCCGAGCTTCGTTCATGACCGGCGCCGACATCGTTGTCGATGGGGGCCAGACGGTCTGCTTCTGACACCCGAAAAAAGATACTCCATGTATAGCAAACCCATCTATTTATGTGTCCATGTGGGCTACAACGCATCTTGCGCCATCATGGTGGAGGGCGAAATCGTCGCCGCAGCGCAGGAAGAGCGTTTCACGCGCAAGAAGAACGAGACCGGCTTTCCCAGCAGGGCCATCGACTCCTGCCTCAATCAGGCCGACATTGAAGGCCGCGACGTTACGATGGCGGCCTATACCACCATTTACGAACATCCGTGGGAGGTGAAGGCCAAGATCACACCCACCTATTCCATCCGCGATTATCACGGCTATTACAACGACCGCTATTACGCCAAGAAATTCGCCGGGGAAACAGGCCTTGATTATCTGCAGTGGCTCCGCGACGATGAGAAGTTCAATCACCCGAATCCGGTTTTTGATTTTTCCTTCCTGAGTGACGAGTTGCTACTTGATCCCACCAAGGCCGTGGAACCGTGGAAGGCCGAGCGCCGCCGGGTCCTGGCGTCCTACTTGGGTATTCCTGAGGAGCGGGTAACCTTCCTCGACCATCACACTTGCCATGCCAATTACAGTTATTTCGCCAGTCATTTTCGCAACGAGGACTGTGCCGTGGTCGTCTTGGATGGCTGGGGTGATAAGCGTAACCAGACGGTCTGGATGGCGAGGGGTAATCGGCTTGAACTGATCGCGGAGTCGAACCAGAACGACATCGGCCACACTTACAAGATGGCCACCCTGCACCTGGGCATGCGCCCTGATGAGCATGAGTTCAAGGTCATGGGCTTGGCCCCCTACGCCAAGGACGACTACGTGCGTCGGGGTTACGAGTTGATCAAGGGCATCAATAAGGTCGAGAAAATGCGGATCGTTCACGATGACCGCCCCGCCGACCTCTATAATCATCTCAGGTCCGTCTGGCTGGATCAGCGCTTTGACAATATCGCCGGCGCGATCCAATTGTTCACCGAGAAATTGGCCTGCAAGGTGGTGGAAAATATCCATGCCGAAACCGGTATCCGGCGCTTCGCCATGGGCGGCGGCGTGGCCATGAACATCAAGATGAACATGGCCATCTCCGAGTTGGATTGCGTGGGTGAGCTTTTCGTGCCGGGCTCGGGATCTGATGAAAGCCTAGCCATCGGTGGTTGCTACCTGCTCAACGTCGAGGCCGGAACCAACCATCCACTGGACAACCTCTATTTGGGTTACGATTCCAACCGCGACCTTGAGGCTGTAGACTGGGAGGCCTTGGCCAGGGACTACGGCATTGTCCGTAATGTGGATCCGGCCCTAGTGGCGGACAAACTGATCGCCGGAGACGTGGTAGCGCGAATCGACGGACGCTGCGAATTCGGCGCCAGGGCTCTCGGCAACCGCTCAATCCTGGCCGACCCGTCGCGCCGTGACGCGGTGGAGAAGATTAACGAAGCTATCAAGAATAGGGACTTCTGGATGCCTTTCGCGGTTTCTATCCTGGCGGAAAAAGCGGGCGATTACGTGGATAATCCCAAGGATTATGTCGGCTCGTTTCATGGCCGTAGCTTTCCATACCAAGCCGGAGACCTACGACAGGATTGCCGCTGGCACGCATCCCTATGACCGCACCGTCCGTCCCCAGTACGTCTATGCAGAGTCAAACCCCGGCTATCACGCCCTGATTTCGGCTTTCGAGAAGAAGACCGGAACGCCAGCGCTGCTGAACACCAGCTTCAACCTGCACGGCCAGCCAATCGTCAATACCATCGACGACGCCTTGCTCACCTTCGCTAAATCTGGTCTCGACCACCTTCTGATTGGGGAAACCATGTTGTCCAAGAAAAATGAGCTCTGACACATGCTCGGCCGCTACCCTCTCGGGGTCATGCAGGGGCGACTGCTTGCCGAATACAAGGGACGCTATCAAGCCCATCCGGTGGGCTATTGGCGCGATGAATTCGAGATAGCGGCCGACCTTGGATTGGAACTCATTGAGTTCATTCTCGATTTCGAGAATGCCGGGAAAAATCCCCTGCTCGCCGAGCCGGAAGCCGTCCTGAAAGCGGCCGCCGAGACCGGCGTGGAGGTCAGGAGCATATGCGCCGACTACTTCATGGAAGCGCCCATCCAACGGAACACCGCAAGCGCCGGGGTTCTCGATCGATTAATCGCCAATGCGGCCTCGTTGGGGGTCCGTGACGTGGTCATTCCCTGCGTCGATCAGTCGAGCCTGAATGACGATACCGAGGCGGCCGGGTTCGCCGAGGCGTTGCGTCCCTTGGCCGACAGGGCCGGAGAAAAAGACGTGAACCTGTCCCTGGAAACCGACTTGGCGCCGGGGCCTTTCGTGGAACTGCTGGAGCGGATCGGCCATGCGGCGGTTAGCGTCAACTACGATACGGGAAATTCGGCGGCGCTCGGGTTCGACCCGGCGGAGGAATTCGCGGCCTATGGAAACCGGATCACCGACATCCACATCAAAGACCGCGCCTTGGCCGGCGGGCCGGTGATGCTGGGTGACGGGGCTTGCGACTTCCAAACGGTCTTCGGCCTGATCGCCAAATCCGATTACGACGGCCCGCTGATAATGCAGGCCTACCGGGACGATGAAGGCCTGGGCGTTTTCAAGCGACAAAAGGATTGGCTTGAAGATAACTACGGAGCCCTTCTGACATGAGCGGCAAAGCCGAAGTGATCGCCCTGATCCAAGCCCGGGGCGGCTCCAAGGGTGTGCCGGGCAAGAACATACGGCCCTTGGCCGGGTTTCCCCTGCTGGCCTGGTCCGTCGCCGCCTGCAAGCTGGCCCGAACCATTGAGCGCACCATCCTGTCCACCGACGATGCGGCAATCGCCGAAGTGGGCCGCGAATACGGCGCCGAAACGCCCTTCATGCGGCCGTCCGAATTGGCCACCGATACCGCCACCGATTTCCCCGTGATCAAGCACGCCATCGAGTGGTTGCGGGACAACGAAGGCTTCATCCCCACTTATATCGTGCAGATCAGGCCGACTTCTCCCTTGCGCGATCCGGCGGTCATGGACGAGGCGGTGGCCAGGTTGAAGGCCTCGCCGGAGGCCACCGGCTTGCGGTCGGTCTTTGAAATGCCGGAAAGCGCCTGGAAGACCTATGAGACGACTAATGGCTATTTGACCCCCCTCGGGGCGAAAGACGGCGATACCGAAGCCCTCAACAAACCCCGCCAGGCGTTCCCTTCCACTTATTTCGCCCAAGGCTACGTCGACGTCGTCCGCTCCCGGGTGGTGCTGGAACAGGGCCGGACCTACGGCAACCGGATATTGGGCTTCATCACTCCCGAGTGCGGCGAAGTGGACTGCGAGGAGGACTTCCGCAAGCTCGATTTCTTCAAGGAAGACTTCGGCAAGACCGTGTACGAATACCTGAAGGAAAACTTCCCCGCTAAGACATGACAAACCGGCTTATCACCAGGGCGGACTGCCTGGAACTGTGCCGTCGGGTCGGCGTGCGGCCGGGCATGTCGGTCATGTTCCACTGTTCGCTGCGCGGTCTTGGCTATCTTGTCAACGGCCCCTTCGACCTGATCGACGCCCTGGTGGAGGCAGTGGGGCCCGATGGCACCTTACTGATGCCTGCCCACTCGGGACAACTCACCGATCCCGCCGACTGGCGCAACCCGCCCGTCCCGGCCGAATGGGTGGACGTCATCCGGCGGGAAATGGCCCCCTTCGATCCGGCCATGACTCCGATCCGCGGCCGGGGCATCGTGCCCGAATGGTTCCTCCGCCGTGACGGGGCAAGACGCAGCCACCATCCCCTGAATTCGACCGCCGCCCTTGGGGCCCGAGCCGAATTCTTCACCCGGGACCACCCCCTGCATGCCCCCGAAGGACCAGGCAGCCCGTGCCACAAGCTCTACCGGGCGGGCGGCCATGTTCTGCTGCTGGGAGTCGGGCTGGCGACCTGCACCGCCCTTCACGTTGCGGAACACCTGGCTGATTGCCCCTATCTGAAGGACAGCGCCGTCAAGGTGCTGGTCAGGGGCGAGGGCGGGGCCAACAGGTTCGTCCGTCTGGAAAGCTATCCCGAATCGTCGGACGGGTTTGTGAAACTGCGGCCGGAACTTCTGGCGGCGGACTACTTGGTCGAAACCGTCTTCGGCGAAGACTATCCGGTCGCCTTGCTTTCCCTCGCGCCAGCGGTCGATTTGGCCGTCTCGAAACTGAAGATGAATCCAACGTATTTCCATGACGATACCTGAAACTCCCCTGTCGGGATCGGTTTGCGACCGGCTGGACCTTGCCGGCAGGGTGGCCGTCATCACCGGCGGCGGCGGGCTGCTGGGCCGCAAGCACGCCGAGGCGGTGGCCGAAATGGGCGCCATTCCCGTCCTTCTCGACATCGACGGACACCGCGCCCAGGAAGCAGCCGCCACCGTCGGCGGCGACGCCATCGGGATGGCCACCGACATCACCGACGAAGTGGCCGTGCGGGCCGCGCTGGCCGAGGTGTTGAAGGCTTACGGGCGGCTGGACATCCTGATCAATAACGCCGCCAACAACCCCAAGGTCGAAGGCGGCGGCCTGGCGGACAAACCCTGGTCGCGGCTGGAGAACTTTCCCGTCGAGGTGTGGAATGACGACATTGCCGTCGGTCTGACCGGCGCCTTCATTTGTTCCCGGGTGTTCGGCGCCGAGATGGCCAAAGCGGGCAAGGGCGTCATCCTCAATATCGCCTCGGATCTCGGCGTCATCGCCCCGGACCAACGCATCTACCGCGAACCGGGACAAAGCGCCGAGGAACAGTCCGTCAAGCCGGTGACCTATTCGGTGGTCAAGGCCGGACTGATCGGCCTCACCCGCTACCTCGCCACCTACTGGGCGGACAAGGGCGTGCGGGCTAACGCCCTGGCGCCGGGCGGCGTCTACAACGGCCAGGACGAAGCCTTCGTCCAGCGCCTGACCAACCTCATCCCCATGGGGCGGATGGCAACCGCCGACGACTACAAGGCCTGCGTGGTGTTCATGGTTTCCGATGCGTCCGCCTACATGACCGGGGCCTGCGTGTCGATGGACGGGGGGCGGACGGTGTGGTGAGCTCCCGCAGTATCCGGAATGGTATTTGAAAAGGTTGTTTCTCAATGAAAGAGTTCCAATTTTCCCCTGTGACTAAGGAGGACTTGACCCATGCCTTCCAAGAACTTGGGGTGAAAAAAGGCATGGACCTAATGGTGCATTCCAACCTGAGAGGGTTGAAATACATCGTCAACGGCGCCCATGATGTGATTGAGGCTCTTTTGGATGTAGTTGTGCCGAATGAGGGAACCATCCTCATGCCGGCCCATTCAGGACACCTAACGGACCCAACCGACTGGACGTGCCCCCGGATTCCCAAAGATTGGATTCCCGTCATACAGGAAAGGCTCCGACCTTTTGACCCCAAAACGACTGAAATCAAGAACCGTGGTGTTCTCGCCAAAACTTTTTTTACCTACCCCAATGTTAAACGTAGCATACATCCATTGAATTCAGTCTGCGCCTTAGGGCGCAAAGCGGAGTATTACACCAGCGAACATCCTCTCCATGAAAGCGAGGGGAAAGACAGTCCTGCTTGGCGATTCTATCAGGAACAGGGATATGCCTTATTGATTGGCGTCGAGATTCACAATTCGCTAACCTTCATACATCTGGGAGAATACATCTCCGATATGGGCTATCTGAAGCATGGCACGACCAAGGTTCTCACCGTAGATAAGTATGGCCGCAACATATTTGTCCCTTTAAGAAAATATCCTATTACTGGACAGGCGTTTAAAAAACTACATCACCCCCTTGAGGAAAGAGGCCTGATGAAGAAAATCAAGATCAATGCCGCCATCATCTATTTTTTCCCCTTCAGGGAAGCAATTGATCTGACCTTGGAAATGATAAAGGAAGATCCAATGGTTTGGAAAGAATAACTGTATCGGCCAGCAACGCGCGCACTTCATAACAGTCTTTTTCCCGCTGATTCATAAGTTTTTAACCGTTCAGGAAAAAACTGTAATGCCTGCTGAACATCGCCGAGGTTTCCGAAGAGGGCGAGCGCCGCCCCGCCGCTGATGTGCTGAAAATTATGAATATGCCGCACGTTCCCAGGGGTGCCCTCGACAAGGCCAGTTTGCCGGTTGCAGCCGCCACCAAGATGGCTTGATCCTGTAATGCTGCGGACCGAAAAACAGCCCCATCTCGTCTATGTCGTCGAGAATGCCCTTAGCCCACGCGACTTCGACCGCTTCGGCATCGGCTTTATGCTGGCGCGGGGGAACCGGGTTACGGTGATCGATGTCGGCGACCTTAGCCTCCCTGAAATAAGCCATGACCGGAGCGGTTATGGCTCGTTCAGGGACATCGACTTGCACTGGGTAAAGGACAGGGGGGAGATGGCGGATTTGTTGCCAACGGTCCGCGGGGCGGATTTTCTGATTACCTTCGCCGGCGCCGGTCATGTCGGCACCAGAAATTTAGCGGTGCAGCGTTTCGTCGCCAAGACCGGACTGCCCTTCCTGATTCAATTCTCCAACGCCTTTCCGGGCTGGAACCGCTACAAGGATGAGCAGGGAGCGCTTGGTAAAAGGCTGGCCGATATACTCTCGCGGCTCAAGGAAACGCGGCCATTGGAAGCCCTGATGGCCCGTATTCCACCGAAGCTGCTGGGCTTGCGGTCTCCGGCCTTCATGGTCATCGGCGGTGACAAATGCCGGGGTTACGGCAGTCTGGTGGATGAAACCACGCGCCTGATACCGGCTCACGCCATGGACTACGAACAGTTTCTGCGGGTCAGGGACACTAACCCCAAGCAGACCGATACGGTTGTTTTCCTGGATGAGTTCCTGCCCTTCCATCCCGACATCACCATGATGGGATTGGGTGCGCCGATG
>CAJXGZ010000101.1 GCA_913053795.1 uncultured Rhodospirillales bacterium
GTGAACATCATGATCCTGGTGACCGCCTTGAGCTTCTTAATTTACCGGCGCGCCAACAAGGTCGCGGTGGTCGGGTGGCTGAAGGCGGGCAACGCCATGCAGTTCGCGCTGTTCGCGGCGGGCATTGTCAACATCGTCATCCTCGGCGTTTACCACGGCTATTTCACCGACACGGTGACCAAGGTGGCGGCGTCGGTGCCCCAGGTCGTCACCACGCTGTTCATCATCGCCGCCAGCAGCATTTTGGACTCCTTCATCTACAAGGGGGCCAAGGAAGTGGCGCCCCAGCATTGGGGCCGGGTGCCCAACCGCTCCCAGTATGCGCTATTCATGCTGGCGGTGGCCTTTACCTGGCTGATGGGGCTGATGGGCTACATCCGCTCGGGCATCCGCCAGCACTGGCATGTGGTGAACGTTTTCCGGGACAACTCGGCGGACGCCTTCACGCCGTCGCTGGGTTACGCCACCAACGTGATTTCGGTGGCGACAATCATCTTTATCGCCATGGTGATCTTCGTCTTCTGGCTGAGTCAGGTGAGCGCGCAGAAGACGGTTCCGTCCGGGTACTGGAAGGAATAGACCCATGAAACAATTTTTCTCGGTCGTTGTTTTCAGTCTTCTGGTGATCGGGTTCTTCGCCGGTTACTCCAACTTCGGCATTCCCCAGATCGAGCCGGCGCCGCCGCCCAAGCAGGAGAAGCTTGATCTTGGAGCGATGACCATGGAGCAGTTCGTCGTGCTCGGCGAAAAAATCCTCAACGGCAAGGGGACGTGCAAGCTGTGCCACAACGAACTCGGGCGCGCGCCGATGCTGGACCGGCTCGGGGCCAACGTTCCCAAGCGCCTCAAGGACCCCGAATACGCGGGCGAGGCGAAGGATTTCGAGAGCTATCTGCACGAGTCCATGCTTAAGCCCTCGGCCTACGTGGTCGCCGGCTTCGGCAAGAAGGGGACCAACGACCAGGAGAGCCCCATGCCCGACGTTTCGGCCGGCTCCATCGGCATGTCCGAGGCCGAGACCGCGGCGGTGATCGCCTACCTTCAGGAATCAAACGGCGCCGACATAACCGTCGAGATACCCACCGGCGCCGGCGACGTGGAAGAGCAAGCGGAAGGCGAAGCGAGGCCGTTGCTGACGACGGTGGAGGACATTATCGCCGGCATCGGCGCCAAGCGCGGCAAGGAATACCTGCGCCGCGCCCTGCTCGCCCCCAACGCCGACATCGCCAAGGGCTTCGAGCCCGACAACATGCCCCCCGACCTCGGCGAGACCATGTACGCGGGCGAGCTCGAGATGATGGTCAACCACTTGGCCTCAATGAAGTAGGGGGGGGATGGAGCGATGAAAAGACTGATCCAACTCGTCCTCACCTTCTTCGGCGTCTATGTGGGCTTTATCGTCGTCTTTGACGTGCTGCTGGAGCATGCGGTGATCCCGTCCAGCCTTTTGATGATGTACATGTTCTTCGTCGGCGCCGGGGTGTTCATGGTGTTCACCTTCACCGAGGAAAGCATGAACGAACTGACGGCGCCCATCAAGGCGCTGGTCGAGGACCCGTCCAAGAAGATGATCCGCAACGTGGTGTTCCTTCTGGTTCCGCTGGCCGTCGGCTCCTACGCCTACGCAAAGATGATTCCCAACTTCGAGGCGCCGCTGGAGCTGCGCACCATTCACCCGGCGCCGCCGTCCTCGGTGAAGGCGTACGGCAAGCGCTACGACCTGATGACCCTGGAGAATCCCTACCGCAAGTTCGAAAAGGAGGATCCGGAGAAGTTCAAAAAATACGTCAAGGAAGGGGGCATGGTCTACGTCAAGAATTGCCAGTACTGCCACGGCGACAAGCTGGACGGCCGCGGCCCCTACGCCGAGGGCCTCAATCCGACTCCGTTGAACTTTCAGGACGTGGGCACCATCGCCCAGCTCCAGGAAGCCTATCTGTTCTGGCGCATCACCACCGGCGGCCCCGGGCTTCCGGCGGAAGCGACGCCTTGGCTTTCGGCGATGCCGGTGTGGAAGGACTTCCTGACCGAGGAAGAGGTGTGGAAGGTTATCTTGTTCTTGTACGACTATACCGGTCAGCGCCCGAGGTCGTGGGAAAGTGAGTAGGCCGATGAAGACTGGCATGAGAACTTTAGCGCTGGGCGCTTTGGGATTTCTTTTATTGGCGGCGCAGCCGGCGGCGGCCAAGCCCGGTAACGCCGGCAACGGCGAGAAGGTCTACAACGAGCGGTGCGTGTGGTGCCACGGTGAGGAAGGGGACGGCGAGGGGGCCGGCGGCGCTGTCGCCAAATACCTGAACCCGCCGCCCCGTGATTTCACCTCGGGCATGTTCAAGATCAAGACGTCGCCGTTTTCCGAGGATTTTCCCAACGACGCCGACATCTTCCGGATGATCCGTGACGGCATGCCGGGCTCGGACATGCCGGGCTGGAAATCCGTTCTTAAGGATG
This sequence comes from uncultured Rhodospirillales bacterium, assembly GCA_913053795.1. Classification (GTDB taxonomy): domain Bacteria; phylum Pseudomonadota; class Alphaproteobacteria; order Rhodospirillales; family 2-02-FULL-58-16; genus CAJXGZ01. Next base: position 2,452 of record CAJXGZ010000101.1, read on the forward strand.
AACAGGACATCTGGGACCTGGTGGCTTACGTCAAGACCTTCGCCGAGCTTGAGGACGAGCCCGGAAAGACGGTTGACTACGGAACGCAAGTGGCGAGCGCCCCCGAGAGCATCAAGAAGGGGAACAAGCTGTTCCACGACGGCGCCCGTTGTTCGGAATGCCACGGCGAGGAGGGCAAGGGCGACGCCATCAAGAAACTGAAGGGCGACAACGGCGAACGCACCTGGCCCAGGAACCTGACCAAGCCGTGGATGTTCAGGGGGTCCAGCGATCCCAAGGATATCTTCACGCGCATCTCGACGGGCATTCCCGGCGCCCAGATGCCGTCCTTCGCCGATCCCAAGAGCAAGAAGAAGCTCTCCATCGAAGAGCGCTGGCATGTGGCCAACTACGTCAACTCCCTGGCCAAGACGGACAAGACGGTGCGCGCCGGGAACACGGTGGTCAAGGCCGACAAGGCGTCCGGCGATCTTCCCGCCGACCCAGGCGATCCGGCCTGGGAGGCGGCGACGCCGTCCACCTTCTATTTGGTTCCGCAGATGATCTACAAGGACCGGGTGTTCAAGCTGTCCAACGACACCATCACGGCCCGCGCGCTGTACAACGACAAGGAAGTGGCCATCCTTCTTGAATGGGACGACCGCACCAAGTCGATCCCCGGCGACAAGGACGCCATGACGATCGCCGACCCCGAGATGGGCGAGGACCGGGTGGCGATCCAGCTTCCCGTCGCCATCCCGGAAGGCATGAAGAAGCCATACTTCGTCAAGGGCGACGCCGCCAACCCGGTGAACCTGTGGTATTGGGGCTCGGGCACGGCCGAGACGCCCGGGAACGTCCGCCTAGGCAACGGCACGGGCGTTGATTCGGTGGAGGACCGCGACGCGGCCGCCGTCGGACTCAAAGCCAAGGGGGTCTATAAGAACGGAACCTGGCGGGTGGTGATGAAGCGTCCGCTGGTCACGGCTGACGCAAAAACGGATATCCAGTTCGAAGAGGGCCGCTACACGCCCATCGCCTTCCAGAACTGGGACGGCTCCAACGGCGAAATCGGCTCCAAGCACACGCTGACCACCTGGTACTGGCTGCTGCTCAAGCCCGCCGCCGACAACACCCCCCTGATCGCCGCCCTCATTCTCGCCGCCCTTGTCCTCGGCGTCGAAATCCTGTGGGCCAGATCAGCGGCTAAGAGGAAAGAGGCCTGACAACAAATGCGAGATAAAGTATGGCGAATGCCGCATCCGTAGCCGAAACGCCGAAACAAGAGACGGCGTTGTTCAAGCGCATCCTGGTGGCCTTGGACGCCTCCAACCACGCCAACCGGGCCCTTGAGGAGGCTTTGCGGCTGGCCGGGACGTCTAACGGCGTCATCACCGGCATTCACGCCTACGCCGCCCAGCTTCACGACCGCCGCTTCCGCCAGATGGAGGGCGGGCTGCCCGAGCGCTATCTCGAAGAAGATGAAATGGAGCATCAGCGTGAGGTTCATGACGACCTGATCAGCCGCGGCCTCAACATCATCTCGGACAGCTATCACGACGCCGCCGAGCGCGCCTGCGCCAAGGACGGGCGCCCCTACAGGCGCCTCAGCCCTGAAGGAAAAAACTACAGACGCATCGTCGAAGCCATTGACGACGGCGATTTCACCATGCTGGCCATGGGCTCATTGGGTCTGGGCAACGTCCCGGGAAGCCTGATCGGCGGCTTCTGCGAACGGGTGGCGCGGCGCTGCGCCATCGATGCGCTGGTGATCCGCGATCCGCAAGTAGCCATCGGCGACGGCCCCATCGTCGTCGGCCTGGACGGCTCGCCCCGGTCCTTCGGCGCCCTGATGACCGGGTTCGAGATTGCGCGCCGGCTCAACGCGGAGGTTCACGCGGTGGCGGCTTATGATCCCTATTACCATTACGTCGCCTTCAACAAGATCGCCGGCGTGCTCAGCGACGAAGCCGGCAAGGTCTTCCGCTTCAAGGAGCAGGAAAAACTGCACGAGGAGCTGATCGACGACGGTTTGGCCAAGATTTACCAGTCGCACCTGGAAGTGGCCGGCGCCATGGCCGGGGAACAGGGGGTGGAGCTGACTTTGGAGCTTGTCGACGGCAAACCTTTCAGGGCCATCGCCGATTACCTGGAGAAAGTGAAGGCCAGCCTGCTGATTGTCGGCAAGACCGGCGTTCACGCCGACGATATGCTCGATATCGGCGGCAACTCAGAGAACTTGTTGCGCATGGCCCCTTGCCATGTATGGCTCGGCCAGACCACATATACGCCGCCGCTTGACGTGGTGGCGGAAGAAACCATGACCTGGAGCAACGAGGCGGAGGAATTGCTCAACAGGGCTCCTGAATTCGCCCGCCCCATGGCGCGCACGGCGGTGCTGCGGCTGGCCCAGGAGAGCGGCCACACCTTCATCACCAAGAACATGGTGGAGGAGACGGCGGCCAAGCTGATGCCGGGCGGCGACTGTCCCCATGCAAATAAAAAGAAGGAACTCGCCTGGAGCGGCCAGGCCAGCGCCCTCATCGAGGGCATGGACGACAAGGCGCAAGCCGGAAATATTCGCCTGCGCGCCGAAAAATCCGCCCTCCGCGAGGGCGCCGGAACCGTCCAGGCCCAGCATGTGCGCAAATTCCTGGAAGGCGCAGGCGGTCCTGATGAGCTTCCCTGGGGCGCGGCGGCCTTGGCCCGGCTTCAGCGGGTTCCGGAATCCATGCGCGGCCCCGCCCGCGCGCGAATTGAAGACGCCGCCCGCGAACGGGGCGCCGATGAAGTCACCCTGGACATTGTCGAGGCCGGCCTGGAGGCCGCCCGCGCGGCCATGCAAAAGGCCATGTCCGGGGGCGGACATAAAGGGAGTTAATCCGTGGCGACAGCCACATCCATCGATCCGCCGTTCCTGGTGGCGCTTAACCTGACCCGGCGCTGCAACCTGAACTGCGCTCATTGCTATCTGGACGCCGGGACGCGCATGCGGGGCGGCGGCGAGATGTCCACCGGCGAGGTCAAGGCCGTCCTTGACGGCATCGCCTCCCTTAGCGATGAGGCCATGGTGGTGCTGACCGGCGGCGAGCCCATGCTGCGTCCCGACACGCCTGAACTGGCCCGCCACGCCAGCGGCCTTGGCTTGATGGTGGTGGTGGGCAGCAACGGAACCCTGATCGACACAGCGCGGGCGGCTGAGTTGAAGGAGGCCGGGGTGATCGGCGCCGGCATCAGCCTGGACTCCCTGGACCCCGCTTATCATGACGGATTTCGCGGCCGGCCGGGATCGTGGGAGAAGACCATGGCGTCGCTCGACGCCTGCCGCAAGGTTGGCCTCGGCTTTCAAATCCATTTCTCCGTCATGGACGGCAACGCCCATGAGCTGGACGACATGATCGCCTTCGCCCGCTCCGCCGGCGCCTTGGTTCTCAACGTCTTTTTCCTGGTCTGCACCGGCCGCGGCGAAAAGGCGGCCGACATCTCCAAGGAAACCCATGAAAAGGTCCTAAGGAAAGTCACCCGGGCCGCCCATGACGCCGATGACGGAGAGGGGGATCGGATGATCATCCGCGCCAAATGCGCACCCCATTTCAAGCGCATGGCGATGGAGCTGGACCCCTCCTGGCCGATCACGCTGGCTCACGGTTATGAGGCGGGAGGATGTCTGGCCGGAACCCGTTACTGCCGGGTGACGCCGGAAGGGGAGGTTACCCCGTGTCCCTATATGGAGAATTCCGCCGGCTCCGTCCTAGACAAGGGATTCGCCGGGATTTGGCGCGATGCGCCCCTGTTCAACGCTCTGCGCGCGCCCAAGCTGGAGGGCCGCTGCGGCGTTTGCGAATACCGCAAGATTTGCGGCGGCTGCCGGGCCAGGCCGATGGCGCGGGACGGCGACCTGATGGGCGAGGACTTTAATTGCGCCTATGAACCCCGGGGCGGCGCCGTGATCGAGCCCCTGCCGGCGCCAGGGAGAAGCGGCGCCGTCGCCTGGACCGCCGGCGCCGAGAAGCGCCTCAAGCGCATTCCCTCCTTCCTGCGCCGCATGATCCGCAAGCGATGCGAGGATTACATCCGCGAACAGGGACGCGGCGCGGTCACCGTCGAGGATATGCAAAAGCTGGCCAAGCGGCGGTTCGGCGCCGGCGGTCCGTCCATGCCGGGGAGGCCCATGCCTGGGAGAATGGACTCCGATGTTTGACGCGGCTGTCATCGGCGGCGGCATTTCGGGCTTGGCTTGCGCCTATGATTTGAAGCTCAAGGGCTTCTGCTTCTGTACTATTTTGAACGTCTACATTGATATTTTCAACACCAGCATCTTTTGATGCCGAATAACGGTGTAGACCATCAAGAAGCTCATAATACACTTCACCAGTAGCTTCTTCTGTTTTCTCTCGAACGATGATTGCACCGACAAAACCACGTTGGCGGATAGAATCAACCAAACCAAGATAACTTTCAGACTGGCGATTTACTGCCCGTAGTGCCGCTGGGTTCTCACGAACCAAACTCAAAGGTACTTCAATAATCTTGCTCATACTATTCCTTTATGAATATCGGATTGATAAATATATCAAACTAACCCAATGCCAGTTTGATATTCTTAATTGATATTTCCTGATAAATATCAATTAAGCTTTTAGCTCAAAACACTATATACGTCATAATGTTGAGGAATTAAAGTAAAATTTATTCTCTAAGTCCTTTGGTGGTAAGGACTTATACGATTATAAATAGTTAAATATGGGTTCACCTATAATAAGGTATACACAACCTATAAAGCCTTGCCAGTGAAGGGCTTATGTGTTCTGAACGAAGTCCCGAATACGTAAGCCCTTCACTGGCAAGGGCTTAGGCTATAACGCTTGAAATGAGTCCCGCTTCTCTACTATATTCTGTATTATTTATTTTCAAACATTGCCCATAAAGATGGTCAATAATATATAATAAGTGCTAAGTCCTTGATATCAAAGGACTTAAAAACAGCTTTAGATTTATAGACAATAGCCGTATATAGTATTGTACTCGTTGTATTGTAACAATATATTACACTGTAAAGAAACGTTACACATATTGATATTTATATCAAAGGGGATTAGATGGTGACAAAGACAGAAACTATTAAGAATTTTCTACAAGCAAAAGCTAGATCGGACTTATCTGATTTATATAATCATGATATGGAGTGTCAAGTAAATGTATCTCAAGATGGTGGTGAACGTATTGAAGGTGAATATAAGGGCAGCCACTGGCATGGCTGGAGTGATGGGTTACAGACTTGGAAAGCTATCAGAGTGCCTTATAATGCGAATACTGAACCTTTCTTTGTTGATACTAAAATGACTTATGATATTATACACGCCGAAGCCATAGGTATGTCAGGTTGGGATTGGAAGAATAAGCAAAGCTGTTGGGTTGCTTTCGATTTTGATGCTTTAATCGGGCATTCTGATAGACATGCTAAGAAATTGACAAATGATGATTTAATCAAATTAGAAAGTATCGCTTGTGAAATACCTTGGGTGACTGTGAGACGCTCAACATCAGGGGCAGGGTTACATTTATACGTCTTTCTAAGTGAAGTTAGAACCGAAACTAGACGTGAACATGCTGCCTTAGCTAGATCTATAATTGGGTTATTATCTGCACTAACCGGATACCCTTTCT
>CAJXGZ010000102.1 GCA_913053795.1 uncultured Rhodospirillales bacterium
GCCGACCTTGAGCACGATCTCCCCTTGATCATCCAGCTTGCCTTCCACCGTGACCTTGCCCTTGACCATGGTGAACTTGATGGCGTTGGACAGAAGGTTGAGGAGGATTTGCCTAACCTTGGTCTCATCGCAGAAAAGCGCCGGCATGCCGTCGGCAACGGTCGTTGACAGTGACAGTTTCGCCTTGGCCGTGCGCTCCGCCACCATGGTCACGCAGAAACCGATCATCCCGGCCACGTCCGCCTTCCCTTCGGCGAGGGTCATCTCGCCCACTTCGATCACGGACACGTCCAGGATGTCTCTGATGATGCCGAGGAGATGGGTCGCCGAATCTTCGATGTCTTTCACGTACTCTTTCTGCTTTGGATGTTTGAAGGCGCCGTAGATCCCACTCGCCAGCATCTGTGCAAAGCCAATGACCGAGTTCAAGGGAGTGCGCAACTCATGGCTCATGTTGGCCAGGAACTGCGTTTTGACGCGGTTCGCGTATTCGGCTTCCTCCTTGGCCCGGCGCAACGCTTCCTCCGTCCGCTTGCGCTCGGTGATGTCGATCCGCACCAAAGCGAATCCGGCGTCCTGGGTCTCGTACTCCTTGAACTGATACCAGCGGCCATCTTCCGTGCTGTGCTCGAAGGGGTGTCCCGACCGGTGCCATTTAAGCCGCTCTGTTACGATTACGTCGATCTCTTCGGCTATGTTTCCATAATAGCCGACAGCCGCAAGCTCCCTGACGACGGTCTCGAAGCTGGCGCCCGGCACGAGGAAGTCCCTGATCTTCGTGTGGGTGTCAAAATAGGCGGCGTTGGCGAGGACAAACCGGTCTTCAGCGTCGAAAAGCGCAAAGCCATCAGAGAAACTCTCGATCGCAATATTGAGTTGCGCCTTAATGTCTTGCATTGCCGCCTCGGCTTGTTTGCGCTCGGTGATGTCGGTAACGGTTCCGACGTAACCGGCAACTTCGTTGTCCTGGCCGAGATGGGCCGCCGCTTGGCCGACGACCCAGGTGGTTTTCCCCTCGGGGGTTTGGAACCGGTACTCCGCGTTGAACGTCCGATTGCTCTTGGTCGCCGCGTACCATTCGTTGAAAACCCGCTCGCGGTCGTCGGGATGGAGCCCCTGCGCCCAGCCTGTTTCCAGCGCTTGCTCCTGAGTCATCCCGGCGATCCGGCGCCATTTCTCGTTGACAAAGACGCAGTCCCCTTCGGGGGTGGTGTAGAAGACCCCGACCGGAGACACCGCGGTTAGCGTTTGGAACTTCTCCTCGCTTTCCTTGAGAGAGGTGAATGATTCCCGCAGGCCTTGGCGCATCAGGTTAAGCTCATCGACGACGAGGTCGATCTCGTCGGCCTTCGACCGGCCGCGGTCCTTGCGGTTCAGGCGCAAGGGAGGAACGATCTTGCTGATGTCGTGGCCGCGCAGGAAACGGGCGATGCTGACCAGATGGCGGGTGACGAGGAAATGGAAAACCAGCAGGATGAACCCCGAAACGAGGAACGTCTTGATGCCGTTGCTGACGAGGATGACCACGGCCTTGTCGATCAGGCGTCCGTAGACCCCCTCCAAGGTCGCCACCGCCGTCAACATGCCGATTTCCCGTTCCCGTCCCAAGTAGGTGTAGGTCAGCGGATATTGGCGGACGATCACGTTCTCGGACTTGTTAACCCCGACCGAAACCCATACCTTGCCGCGCTCCCTGATCTCCAGGTACTGCATGTCCGGAAGGTTTTGAATCCCTTCCACAAGGGTCTGCATCTCCCTTTCGTCAGCCACCCACAGGCTGCTGGCGATGCTCCGCAGGTGGACTTCCTGGATTTGCCGTAGCCGGTTGTCGATGAGCACAAGGTCGTGGTCGTAGTCGCGGTACAACTGATACGCGGTGACGATCAGCGTGATCAGTGAACTGAACAAAACCACCGCGATGATGAGGCGGCGAGCTATGCCGTGCCGCCGACGGCCGGTCTTCGCCGGAACCATGGTTATACCAAGGATCGATGATAATGGCCCATAGAGACGGTTTCCCAAGGTTTTCGGCTAGGAGAGCGCGGCGTGCCGATGCGGGGCATCGCGAGACGGGCTCGTCGACGTCCGAAAGCCTTGGGAAGCCGCCGTTCCGGTCGCCTCAGCGCCCCGTCGGAGGGCGTCGTAAAGCATTGACGATGTTGCACATCGCCTGCAACTTTACTCCTACCCGACGGGACGCTGAGGCGATCTCTATGGGTCATTATCATCGATCCTTGGTATTACTCGGCGGCCAGCGGCGTCAATAACTTATCGACGAGGCGCTGATAAGTTCCGTCGGCCTTCACGGCGCGCAACGAGGCCGTGATCTTGGGAACCAGATTTCGGTGTTTCTTGTGCAGATACAGGAACTCATCCTTCTCCGCGAGGGGCGGTTGCAGCACCGTCACTCCGCTGATCTTGTTGCGCCTGAGATGGGACAGTCCCTGCCATGTTTCGTAGAGCGCCACGTGCGTCCGGCCGTTGACCAGGAGATTGAACAACTGAGTCACGTTCTTGACCTTGGTGATCTGGGCCGCCTCGGTGACGTTGTGCTCGAAGATCTTCCAGCCGGTGATGATGCCGACGGAATAAGGCTTGAGGCTCTTCCAGCCGGTGGTCGGAAATTTCACCTCTTTGGCGAAGGCTGCGAACTTCCGGTTGGATATGACCTCGGGTACTGGAATCAGGTTGGGATAGAATTTTTCCAGCCCCGCGATCCTGTTCGTGACGCCGTCGTCGATGCCGGCGTTGGCGTTGATGAGCGCCCTTTCGGCGGGCAACGTTACGACCTTGAACCCGATGCCGATGCGGCCCATGACTTCCTGCAAGACGGCGTCCAGAAAGCCCGTTTTCTCCGGGGTGTAGTAGGGGTAGCCATCGGCCGTGGTAAAGACCAGCATTTCCTGGGCCAGGGCCGGTTCGGCGGCAAGAAGAAACAGAAGAAACCACAGCGAATGCCCAAGCTTCATGATCTCATTCTCGTCGACATTCCCCTGATCTCCCGACAACTCCAAAACCCGTGGAAATTGTACCAACATGGCCCCATCAAGGCAATGACCGGCTGACTACGTAGACAACGCCTTACTAAATTCGGATGAACGCGGATGAAAAAAATGAGGCGTAAATTTTATCGCGTTGATATACAGGGTGAAATATAATAACTAAGGATGGCCCTAAAACGTGTCTAAAACGTGGACGCAATGTAAGCGGATCGTCCGGGTGAATTCATTTTCCAAGCGCACCATCTTGTGTGAAGGGCGGACATGCCATGACCAAAGCCAGAGCCCGCAAGCGGGCGAAAGCCAAAGCGGCGATGAAAAGCCGTAAACCCAAAACCCCAGAGGACAAGGCCGGCGCGGCCAAGGATAAATCGCGCCCCGGCCAATTCGACGCCAAATCCAACTCCATGCGCAACGCCAGCGGCGCCAACGTCAAAAGCTTCTCCGGCATGAAACGCGGCGCCGCCCGCTCAAGATAGGCCGGCGTTAGGCTGAGGCGTTCGCCGTGTGCGGAAGGGTGAGGGGGCAAAGGGCGGAGGTCAGGTTCGTTAATTGAAACAAAAGGGGCGCCTTCCCTTTGAACCCCGGCCAAGGGCGGAGCCCTTGGAACCCATTGAATTAAGGAGCTGACTCAGGCGCCGGAGACTTCCATAAAAACAAAAACGCGAGGCGCGCTGGACAGGCCGTTCTTCCGGAAAATTGTTCCCTGAACGTTAAACCCTTGCTCAATCCATCGGCCTACCGCCGGGGCCTGTATGCGATTGATGTAACCCAGCTTTAAATCATTAAGCTTTATCGCCACGGCGTTTGGGTCGTGCGCGTTATCGGGCTCCGGATCAAAACGCACCGTTTGGTTAAGCGTAACTTCATCAATTCGGTCCACATAAGCGCCATAACTGAGGCCCGCCGCTTCCGTCAAGAATTCAACGGGCGGAGAAGTCTCGGCATAGTCGTTGACTACGTGGAAACCGTCGCTCGGCAGGCGGCCCTCTCCATAACCCAGCAAAGCGAAATCGGAAATTTGCTCCTGTTGCGCAGGATCAATGCCGAGTGATTTCAGATAAAGGTCAAAGTCCGTACGCTTCCGGCTGGTGATGCGGCTCATAAAGAATTCCATCACGCCCGAGGAATACTCAAGGCTTGGTTCCGGGAACGCAGGCAGGAGGTCCATCCCTTTTTCTTTCGCCGTCTTAAAGTCCGATGAATCCGGGAAATAGCGCAATGTCACATTAGCGTCTTCTTCAAGAACAAGCTCACCCACGACGCACCGCATCATTCCGGGCACGTTCCATGCTAGGCAAAGCCGCTTCGGCTCTTGCAAGTGGTTTATCCGGTTGTCTGCGAACATTTTTCCAAAACTCTCACAAGCGCGTTGCGTTTGGCTTCAATAATACGGGCGGTAAATTTTGCTCTTTGTTCCGTGAAAGGAACCGGCGCGTCAAATTCCACAAGCTCATTTAATATGGTGTGAACGTCATCCATTTTAAAAGAGATGATTTCCTCAACCAAGGAAAAGCAATCGGGGTGGTTTTGTAGCAAAACTTCAATAAGCTCGTCATGCTTAAATCGCTTGCCACCAGCTTCAAGACGTAATTGGTGTTCTCCTCTATTGGCGTAATTTTCAAACCAGCCGGGATTCTGCATGTAGTCGGGTAGCTTCTCCTCAAGATAATCATATCCAAGGGCCGTTCCATTATCGAACGCTGGAGAAAGTAAAAAAACAGGAGATTTCAGAATCTTTATTCCCTCATCCAACGTTATCTCATTTATTTTCAATTCATTTAAATTTTTAAGTTTTAATATAATTCCCCAATTTTCGTGATGACGGTCTGTATTTGCAATTAGAGCATCAAATGTAAATATTTTTATAAAACATTCAATCAATAAAGGCCCTTGATATAGGTCGTTAATATCAATATTTAATTTATTTGCTAATCTACATGTATTTTGATTGCTTCTTTTTTCTTTTTTTAACGACTCAATCCGGGCGCTAACTTTCTCTATTGCTTCATATAATAATTTAAGACAATGGCGAGTCCCTTTTACTTTGTCGAGCTTAGGGTCAATACCTTTTAGGATTGTGAAGCCTGGAATATAGAGGTCAAACTCGCTTCCATCCTTGTAAAACCATTCGATCAACGCACGGCATTCTCCCGCGTCATTTATGGAAACAAAAGCCGGTGGGACTTTTACGCCAAACAGGCAACCCAAGCGGTAGGCCAAAATTTCCATCCAGAATTGGACAGGCGCGCGTTCGTTTGATTTCTTCGATAGGTAACGGTGCGCAGGCAGCAAGAAATCGAAAGGCGGCGCACTGGGCGCAAAAACGGTCGACTTCTCTCGCGCACCCTCTTCGTAAGAGATAGCATCCAGAACCCAGTCACCGGTCTGGACGATTTGTTGCGGTCCCTGGTGTTTGTATTCTAAATTCATATTTCCGTTTTAGCCCTAAAAAGTTAATTCTTTTCCATACCGAGACCATTTTATTCTGCTGGTTTGCAAAGGCCTTTGCCGGGGTTTGAGGGGTGTTTTCTTGACACCTTGCCGTATAGCCCTACATTTCCCCACCTGACATAAGGCCCCACCTGAGATTAAGGGATGGAACCAGGGACCATGGTGCAAATCACTCTTCCGGACGGCAGCGTTCGCAAGTACGGCGGCCCGGTATCCGGCGCCGACGTCGCCGCCGACATCGGACCCGGCCTCGCCAAGGCGGCTTTGGCGGTGCGCGTGGACGGCGAATTGCGCGACCTTTCCCATGTGATGGCGGCGGACGCCGAGCTCGCCATCGTCACCGCCAAGGACGACGTCGCCCTGGATCTGCTGCGCCATTCCGCGGCGCATGTCATGGCGGAAGCGGTGAAGGAGCTCTACCCCGACGCCCAGGTGACCATCGGGCCGTCCATCGAGAACGGCTTTTATTACGACTTCGCCCTCAAGACGCCCTTCACGCCCGACGACTTGGAGAAGATTGAAAAGCGTATGCATGAAATCGTGGCGCGGCGCGAAGACATCGTGCGCGAAGTGTGGGAGCGCAACGGCGCCATCGCCTTCTTTAAAGACCAGGGCGAGCTCTATAAGGCCGAAATCATTGGCGGCCTGCCCGAGGGCGAAGAGGTGTCCCTTTATCGCCAGGGCGAATTCGTGGACCTCTGCCGGGGGCCGCATCTGCCCTCGACGGCGAAGCTGGGCAAGGCGTTTAAATTGATGAAATTGGCGGGCGCCTATTGGCGGGGCGATTCCCGCAACGCCATGTTGCAGCGCATCTATGGCGCCGCTTTCGCCGACCCCAAGCAGCTTAAAGCGCACCTGCATATGCTGGAGGAGGCGGAAAAGCGCGACCACCGCCGCCTGGGCCGCGAGATGGACCTGTTCCATATGCAGGACGTGGCCCCCGGCGCCGCCTTCTGGCACCCCAAGGGCTGGACGCTGTACCGCGCCGTCCAAGACTATATGCGGTGGCGGCTTGAGGCGTCGGGCTATGTGGAAGTCAACACGCCAACCCTGGTGGACCGCTCCTTGTGGGAGGACTCAGGGCATTGGGAGAAATTCCGCGAATACATGTTCACCGCCGAATCCGAGGACAAGGTGCTGGCCATGAAGCCCATGAACTGCCCGTGCCACGTGCAGATTTTCAAGCAGGGCATAACCAGCTACCGCGACCTGCCGATCCGCATGGCGGAGTTCGGCTCCTGCCACCGCAATGAACCCTCGGGGGCGCTGCATGGGTTGATGCGGGCGCGCGCCTTCGTTCAGGACGACGCCCATATTTTCTGCACCGAGGACCAAGTAACCTCGGAAACCAAGGATTTTTGCGAACTGCTGCTGGACATCTACAAGGACTTTGGCTTCGAGGACGTGACGGTGAAGTTCGCCGATAGGCCCGAGGTGCGCGCCGGCTCCGACGAAACCTGGGACAAGGCGGAGGAATCGTTGAAGCGCGCCACCGCCGAAACCGGGCTGGACGCCGCGCTCAACCCCGGCGAGGGCGCCTTCTACGGGCCCAAGCTGGAATTCGTCCTGCGCGACGCCATCGGGCGGGATTGGCAGTGCGGAACTCTTCAGGTGGACTTCGTGCTGCCCGAGCGCCTGGACGCCGCTTATGTGGGCGAGGACGGCGAAAAACACCGCCCGGTGATGCTGCACAGGGCCATTCTCGGCTCCTTCGAGCGCTTTATCGGCATCCTGATTGAGAACTACGCGGGAAGGCTGCCGCTGTGGATGGCGCCGACGCAGGCGGTGGTGGCGACCATCACCAACGTTGCCGACGACTACGCCAGAGAGGTCCATGCGGCGCTGGAGGCGGCGGGCTTGCGTAGTGAACTCGACGTGCGCAACGAAAAAATCAACTACAAAATCCGTGAGCACTCCCACGCCAAGACCCCGGCGATCCTGGTTGTCGGCGCCCGCGAGGCTAAAGAGGGAACCGTCGCCATGCGCCGGCTCGGCGGCAAGGACCAAGAAATTCTTGCGCTTAAAGAGGCAGTTGATAAACTCAAAAAGGAATCCGCCGGCCCGTTCGCCGGTAAACGTTGACAAAAGAAGGAGATTGTTAAATAGCGAGACCTCCAAATAACCAGCCGCCGGCTCCGAAAGGACCGCGCGTCAATGACGCCATCGAATCCCAAAATGTCCGTGTTGTCGGAGCCGATGGAGAAATGGTGGGCGTCATCGCCCTCGAAGAAGGAATTGAAATGGCTTACCAGGCGGGGCTCGACTTGGTCGAGGTGTCGCCCAATTCCGATCCGCCGGTCTGTAAAGTCCTCGACTACGGAAAGTACAAGTACGAGGAACAGAAAAAACGCAACGAGGCGCGCAAAAAACAAAAGGTTATCGGCGTCAAGGAAATCAAGATGCGCCCCGGCATCGACGTCCACGACTATGACGTCAAAATGCGAAACGTCCGGCGCTTCATCGACGAGGGCGACAAGGTCAAGCTGACCATCCGCTTTAGGGGGCGCGAGATGACCCACCAGGAATTGGGAAGCAATCTCTTGAAGCGCATTCAGGACGATTTGGACGACGTCGCCAAGGTGGAGCAGTTCCCCAAGCTGGAAGGGCGCCAGATGATTATGGTGGTGG
>CAJXGZ010000103.1 GCA_913053795.1 uncultured Rhodospirillales bacterium
GCTCTCCTACCGAGAAACCGGGATATGGGATCGTATGGGCGCCATATGTTAGATTTTATCCACTAAAAAAGGAATAGCCGTGCCACACAGCAAACATATGTCCTCCATCGAAGAGATTATCGCCGACGCCCGCAACGGACACATGTTCATCCTTATCGATGACGAAGACCGTGAAAACGAAGGCGATCTGGTGATCCCCGCCCAGATGGGAACGCCGGACGCCGTTAATTTCATGGCCAAATACGGACGCGGCCTGATCTGTCTTGCGCTGACCCAAGAGCGGGTGCGGCAATTGAATCTACCCCTGATGGTGCAGCATAACGCCTCGCGCCACGACACCGCCTTCACCGTGTCCATAGAGGCGCGCGAGGGCGTGTCGACGGGCATCTCGGCGTCCGACAGGGCGCGCACCATCGCCGCCGCCATCGATCCCGCCAACAGCAACGACGATATCGTCAGCCCCGGACATGTCTTTCCCTTGGCGGCGCGTGACGGCGGCGTGCTTATTCGCGCCGGACATACCGAGGCGGCTGTCGACATCTCCCGTTTGGCGGGACTGAATCCCTCGGGCGTGATTTGCGAAATCATGAAAGACGACGGCGCCATGGCGCGCACGCCGGAACTGATTAAGTTCGCCAAAACCCATAAAATCAAGATCGGAACCATTTCCGACCTCATCGCCTACCGGCTGCGCCATGACCGTATCGTCGAGCGCATTTTGGAAACAACTTTCGAAAGCCGTTACGGCGGCGGGTTCCAGATGTACGTTTACGTCAACCGCAGCGCCTACGCCGAGCACGTAGCCCTGATCAAGGGCGACGTTTCCTCGGGCGGCCCGGCTCCGGTGCGCATGCACGCCCTTAACGTCCTTGAGGACGTCCTCGGCGAAAAGAGTTCCGAAAAAGAGGGTGAACTGCATCAGGCCATGAAGATGATCGGCGATGAGGGACGCGGCGTCGTCGTTCTTATCCGCGAGCCCTACCGCTCCAGCATCTCCGATCGGGTGCGCTCCAAACTGGAAGGGGGGAAACATCGCCCAGTGGCGTTGCGCGATTACGGCGTCGGCGCCCAGATTTTGCTGGATATCGGCGTCACCGATATGGTCTTGCTTTCCAATACTCCACACACCATCATCGGTCTTGAAGGCTATGGCCTGAAGGTGAGCGAGCAGCGCCCCATCACCTCTATTAAGGATTCTTAATGACCCAGCCGTCCCGAATTCTCATCGTCGAGGCGAGGTTTTACGAGGACATCGCCGATGAATTGGCGAAAGGCGCCGTCGCTGTTCTTGACGAGACCGGAGAACATTATGAGCGCGTCGCCGTTCCCGGCGTTTTTGAAACGCCGGCGGCGGTGCGTTTCGCCATCCGCTCCATGGAGATGAAGGCGGTCACGCAAGGAGGGTATTCCGGTTTCATCGTCCTCGGCTGCGTCATCCGCGGCGAAACCGACCACAACGAATACATTAGCCGCAGCGCCATACAGGCTCTGATGGATCTAACCTTGACCTACAGCATTTCTCTTGGCCTGGGCGTCCTCACTTGCAACACCCGCGAGCAGGCCTTGGAGCGCGCCTCCGTGGAGGGCAGAAACACCGGCGCCAAGGCCGCCAGAGCCTGTCTCAGTATGATGGAGCTCAAGAAGGACCTTTTCCTCGTGGCTCGATGAACGCCGCCGCCAATGGTAAAGCGGCCCGGCATGGGTCCAGCCGGCGAACCGCTCGTTTGGCGGCGGTGCAAGCCCTTTATGAGATAGACGTGGCCGGCGCCTCCGTTGACCTTGTGCTCCTTGAATTTCTGAAAAAGCGCTGGGATTGCGCCATGGGGGAGGGGGATGCGCCCCTTTCCAAGCCCGATGAAAATCTGCTTTCGCATTTGGTTCGGGGAACGGCGGAGCGGAGCCGGGAGTTGGACGCCTTTATCAAGCCCGTCCTTTCCGGGAGCATAAGCATGGATCGCATGGAGTCCCTTCTGAAAACCATTCTGAGGACCGCCGCCTTTGAATTGACGGACCCCGAGGGCGACGTTTCAGCCCCCATCATCATCAGTGAGTACGTGGATATCGCCCACGCCTTTTATTCCGCAAACGAGACTGCGCTGGTCAACGGCGTGCTTGACCGCCTTGCCCATGAGGCGCGGCCAGGGGAAACCTTAAAAGGAGATAAATATTCTAAAGCGTGAGAAAAGATGAAAACCACTGAATTCGATCTAATCTCCCGATTTTTCGCCCCCCTGGCGGAAAGCGAGCCGGGCGCCTTCGGGCTTACCGACGACGCCGCGTCCATCTCCATCAAGGAAGGGCGCCTGATCGTCACCACCGACGCCCTGGTGTCCGGCGTCCATTTTCCTGAACAAACCCCGGCGCATTTGATCGCCGAGAAGCTGCTCTGCGTAAACCTCTCCGATTTGGCGTCTATGGGGGCCGCGCCGCGCGCCTACGTGCTTTCCGCGGCTCTCCCCGGTTTCGTCGACGATAATTGGCTGGAAAGCTTCTCCAAGTCCCTGGCGTCCGTACAAAAGACGCATGGGATGGTCTTAATCGGCGGCGACACGGTGGCCACTCCCGGACCGCTTACCCTCTCCGTATGCATGCTGGGGGAAGTGGATGAGGGGAAAGTGATTAAGCGCTCGGGCGCTTGTCCGGGCGACCAAATTTTCGTTTCGGGAACCATCGGCGACGCCGCCCTTGGCCTGCTTTCCCTGCATGGCGGGCTTGCAGGCCTGGAGCCCGCCATGCGCGAAGAGCTTGAGGACCGTTACCATCGGCCGCGCCCCAGGATCGATCTGGGCTTGCGTCTTTTCGGACTGGCCAACGCAGCGGTGGACGTTTCGGATGGGCTTGTCGCCGATCTCGCTCACCTATGCGAATCGTCCTCGGCCGCCGCCACCCTTCAAGCCGCCAAGACGCCGTTGTCCCCGCCGGCGCAAGCGGCTCTGAAGGCCAATCCGGAATTATTGACCGCCGTACTTACCGGAGGCGACGATTACGAACTTCTCTTCACCGCTCCCAGAGAGTCGGCTCAAGCCTTGAGCCGGCTCGCCCTTGAATTGAAACTGCCCCTGACCGCCATAGGAAGCATCACTGAATCGGCGGAAGAAAAGGGGGAAGTCCGCGTTGTCGATGAAAACGGTTCGGAAATTTCACTGCCCAACAAGGGGTACAGGCATTTCGGCTAAAAAGTAGTTCTTTGCAGACTCCCCTTGACCCGTGATAATGTCCAAATGAAAAAACTCGTCATTGCAATTATTGCCTTGGGGGTGCTCGGCGGCGGCGGCTTCAGCGTTCTTAAGTGGATGAAGATCGGCCCCTTTGCCGTTAGCGAGTCCGGCTCCAATAAAATAAAAGAGTCCATTCCATCATTCTATACGGATATGGACCCGTTGATTATCCCCGTTTTTCAGGGAGAAAGGGTGGCGCTCACCTACCAAATCCAGTTCAAGATCGAGACCCTGGGGAAAAAGAACCAAGCCCTCGTCCAAAAAATGTTGCCGCGTCTCCACGATGCGTTCCTGCGTGATCTCTACATCTATATTCCCCGTATTCTCAAAAAGAAAAACAAGCTGGATTACTTCATCATCAAGGATCGCCTAAAAAGAATTGGCGACAGGGAAGCGGGGGCTGGCGTTATCAATAACATCCTCATTCAATCGGTTATCGATAAAGCGGGTTGATGATTCCAGGTGAAATTTCACCGCTCTCCAATATTTTGCTGCACCGCAACGAACACCTGTTGCTTTATGAAATAGGTTCTGATATTTTCCCGCCTGTTTTTCCCAGTAATTGAAAAATTATCGCCACCAATTACCCGGCGGAAGATCCTAATTCATCATGAGGGGTTTATTAACATGTCGAGTGTGTACTTATTAATTATTGCCTGTAGCGTATTGGCGCTCCTATACGGCGCCTACGCCACCCGTAGCGTTCTTGCCGCTCCGACCGGCAATGAACGCATGCAAGAGATCGCCAGCGCCATTCAAGAGGGGGCGGGCGCCTACCTGAAACGCCAGTACACCGCCATCGCATTGGTCGGCGTTGCGGTCGGCGTTCTTCTTGGTGTTTTCCTTGGATTGACCGCGGCTGTCGGTTTTTTCATTGGCGCCATTTTGTCAGGCGCCACAGGATACATCGGCATGAACGTTTCCGTGCGCGCCAACGTGCGCACTGCCGAAGCGGCCGGCACCGTCGGCCTTGCGGGCGGTCTTGATATCGCCTTCAAATCCGGCGCCATCACCGGTCTTCTCGTGGTCGGCTTGGCCTTGCTTGGCGTCACCGGTTATTACGTCCTGCTTCTAAATATGTTTGACTCCGGAAACCCCGAAGAAATGCGCCGCATTCTCGAGGCTCTCGTGTCGCTTGGTTTCGGCGGTTCTCTGATTTCCATCTTCGCCCGTCTCGGCGGCGGAATTTTCACCAAGGGCGCTGACGTGGGCGCTGACCTGGTGGGCAAAATCGAAGCCGGAATTCCCGAGGACGACCCACGCAACCCCGGCGTTATCGCCGACAATGTCGGCGATAACGTCGGCGATTGCGCCGGCATGGCCGCCGACCTTTTCGAGACCTACGCCGTCACCATGGTCGCCACCATGCTGTTGGGCGCCATCTTCTTCACAGGCGGGGAACAAGAATCCCTAATGGCCCTGCCGCTGATTATCGGCGCCGTATGCATCATCGGCTCGGTGATCGCCACCTTCTTCGTCAAGCTTGGCCCCTCCAACAACATCATGGGGGCGTTGTACAAGGGCTTTATCGCCAGCGCCGTTATCTCGGGCGTTTTGATCGCCGGAGTGCTGGGCATGTTCATCGGATTTGACACTGAATACACCGCAGGCGGCAAAACCTTTACCGGCATGTCGCTGCTGATCACCGCCCTCACCGGTCTGGGCGTGACCGGCCTGATTGTCTGGATCACTGAATACTACACCGGCACCTTGTATCGCCCGGTGCAAAGCATCGCCAAAGCCTCTACAACCGGAGACGGCACCAACATCATCCAAGGGTTGGCCGTCTCAATGGAGTCGACGGCCTTGCCGGTATTGGTGATTTGCGCCGGTATTTTGATTTCCCATCTGACCGCCGGACTGTACGGCATAGCCATCGCCGCCACGACCATGCTGGCCTTGGCTGGCATCGTCGTCGCCTTGGATGCTTTCGGTCCGGTGACCGACAACGCCGGCGGCATCGCCGAAATGGCGGAACTTCCCGAAGACGTGCGTAAAATCACCGACGCCTTGGACGCCGTAGGCAACACCACCAAGGCCGTGACCAAGGGTTATGCTATCGGCTCCGCCGGCTTGGCCGCCCTGGTCCTGTTCGCCGCCTACACCGAAGACCTGAAGCATTACTTCCCGGACCTGAACGTAACTTTCACCCTGCAAGATCCTTTTGTGGTGGTCGGTTTGTTCGTCGGCGGCTTGCTGCCCTTCCTGTTCGGCGCCATGGGCATGATGGCCGTGGGCCGCGCCGGCGGCGAGCTGGTGATCGAAATCCGCCGCCAGTTCAGGAAAATCGAGGGCATCATGGAAGGAACCGGAAAGCCGGAATATGGGACATGCGTCGATATGCTGACCAAAACGGCCATTAAGGAAATGATCGTGCCGTCTCTGTTGCCGGTGCTGGCCCCGATTGTGATGTACTATGTTATCTTGCTTGTCGCCGATCAGTCCTCAGCTTTCACGGCCCTTGGCGCCATGCTGCTGGGAACCATCGTCACCGGCTTGTTCGTCGCCATCTCCATGACGTCGGGAGGCGGCGCCTGGGATAACGCCAAGAAGTTCATCGAGGACGGAAATTACGGTGGAAAGGGCTCGGACGCCCACAAGGCCGCGATAACCGGCGACACTGTCGGGGACCCCTACAAGGACACAGCCGGCCCCGCCATTAACCCGATGATCAAGATCATCAACATCGTGGCGATTCTGCTGCTGGCCATGCTCGCCTAAGCGAATCGCAATAAACAACAAAAATCCCTGGAGGAATGTTTCCTTCAGGGTTTTTATTGTTCCTGGCCTTTCTTTCTAAACCGTTTGAGGTTGCCTTTGACCTGTTCGATAATTCCCATTTCGCTGCCCGTAGTCTGGGTTTTGCGCTGTACCGGCTGAATAAGGCGGCCGTTTTCCATCCCCAAAGTATTAACGTTGGAAAGAACCCCCTCTTTGTCAAACCGCAAGACAACTACCTGACGCTCTTTCAATTCGGGTTTGAAAAAAGCGAAGGTTTCGGTTCGTTTGCTGATATAGTACCAAGTTTCCTGATCGAAAACAGCGGTGCTGGACGGCGATCCAAGGATTTCGCTCACCTGCTCGCGGGTATGCGTTCCAACCCTGACTTCCGCCAACCGGCCGGGATCCAGAAAATTGCCCCGGCTGTCAACGCGGCTGGCGCATGCGTCAAGAACAAGAACAAGGGCTCCCGCGCACATGCACCGCAACAACAATCTTGAGAAAACGTTCTTTGACATCTTTACTGGGACATTTCCACTGAGGCGTTTCTAGTATCGCCAATTCGCCAACTTGCGAAACAAGTGCTTGAAATAAAGAATCGCACCAGGCCAACCGTTTTGTCAATATGTGCAGAGCCATTCCGGAATGCCGCTGATGATATTTTTTCGATTGTTCCGCCGCGATAATCATAAAGATTCCGCCCGCAAGCTCTATATTTCATTGGTGGAGCAATCACGCAGGCCCGCTTTCTACATGGATTGCGGCGTTCCCGACACCATGGAGGGCCGCTTTGACATGATCGCGTTGCACGCCTTTCTCGTCATGCGGCGTTTAAAACAAGACCACGGCGCGGCCGCGGAACTATCCCAGGAATTGTTCGACATCATGTTCGCCGACATGGAACTCATTGGCATTCCTCACCGTATTGTGGTCGGTGATAAAAGTCTGGACAGAGGGGTCTATGAATATAAATCCCGCCGCACTACCGACGCCGAGGAAATTGAAATCGATAATGTCATTGAATTTTTAAATGCAAAATTTACCTAGATGAAAATAATAACCGCCCTTCTCTTCGCGTTCAATATGCTCGTTGCCATATCGCCCGCCAATGCGAGTCAGCGGCAGGCACCCAGTGACGAATTACGCGAATTATTAACACGTGCCATTGCGGATAATAAAAGCTTTGAAGATCGTTTTGACGCCGAAGTCTGGTTGTTAGACATGTCAAACCGATTAAAACCGTTCGTGAAAGATGACAGAAAACGACTGGATTTACTTAAGCAGATTCATTACGAATCTAGCCGAGCTGATTTACGGCCTGAATTAGTACTCGCCGTTATTGAAGTAGAAAGTCGTTTCGACAAGTTCGCCATATCCAGTGCCGGCGCTCGCGGTCTTATGCAGGTAATGCCATTCTGGTTAAAAGAGATTGGCCGACCGGAAGATAACTTGTTCGACATGCGCACCAACTTAAGAATGGGCTGCACGATATTGAGACATTATCTGGACAAAGAAAAAGGGGATCTGACACATGCACTAGCTCGCTATAATGGCAGCCTGTACAGTCATCGTTACACCAATAAAGTTTTCAAGGCCCTGGATAGACGCTGGCGTTGCATTGATTGTTAACGAATATCTAAAACTATTTAACTTCAAACGTATCCGGTACGTCTACGTCATCCACCAGCTCACATTTCACATTGCTAACATGAGCTTGATCCGGCCCATCCCACAGCCAGGCCTTTAAATGCCCGACAGCCTCAGGTTTTCCGCATATTAATACCTCAACATGGCCTTCAGAAATATTTTTTACATAACCAGTGACCCCAAATTTTTCAGCAAACTCTTTGGTAACCGCCCGATAAAAAACACCCTGCACAAGACCTGTTACGATGCATTTTTCGCAAAAACTCACTCTAGCTCAACCTTTGCAGTTCGACCTGCGCGTAATAATTTTTCAACAGGAAACTCTACTGCAACGGGATATCCGCTAGCAGAACCTGATAAAGATGATTCATCCGTTACTAATTCTAGACCAATTGCAATAATATTCCCTATATAGTTTTGCCCCGCAACAACAATTTTAACTGCTTGATTTTTCTT
>CAJXGZ010000104.1 GCA_913053795.1 uncultured Rhodospirillales bacterium
CTGTCGACGTCAGGCGATGTTGTGGTGGTCTTAACATAGGCCCGTGGGGTAGCCAGCGAGTTGAATGGCGCCATCAGGCAGGGCAGGTAGCCGCCTGTCTGCCCGAACACGACGAGGTCTCCAATAGCCGGTGCCGGCATAGTGACCGAGGAACGAATAACGTCCAGGGGAGAGTTGGTGGCGGCAACGATTGTCGCCGTGGCAACCGGTTTGTTTCCGACGGCAAGACAGCGTCCCCCGGCTCAACGACGTAACGGCCATTAAAACCGAGGCCCGATAGTTCCGGGGCCAACAGGTCTTTTACCGATTTTGCATAAGCCCTGGGCATGTCGGGGGAAAAAGGTCGCTCGTAGCGCACCGGCCCCCCTCCGCCCAGGTTCACCCGCCGCATGTCCGGGGCGAATTGGTGGAGCGTGACCATGGCGCTAGCTAACGGCTGAAGCCTCGTAATGAATATGCCGGGGTCGGCGACATGGGTGGTATGGATATGAAGGCCGGCGAGCGGAGTCCCATGGCTTTCAAGCAGGGCGACCGCTTCTTTCAGTTGGGGCGGGGAAAATCCAAACTTGTCACCGTAAGCGTTCCCGTCGCGGGTGGCTTCTATCCGCAGGCTCACAGCGTTACCGGGGTGCCGCTCCAGCCATAACCGCAAGTCGCACAGGGTATTGAGGGTGACGCTAATATCCAGGGCGGCAAGCCGGTCCACTAGGTCGGCAGTGTAGATGACGCTGCAATAACTGATATCATGTCCGCAGGCGCCTGCATCCATGGCCAGTTCCAGTTCGGTCGGCGAGCAGGCGTCCAGTCCTCCGTCCGCTTCCAGGACGGTCTGGATCAGCCGGCGATGGGGATTTGCTTTTAGGGGATAGTAATAGCCGTCGAACGCCGACAGGACAGACGCCAAATCCCGTTTGAACCGCTCCACGTCATAGAGGAAAAACGGCGGCTCCAGCTTTTGCACCCATTCGGACAGGTCCGTGGGAAAGACGAAAGGGGACAGCGGCGGCGAGGTCGGTTCATCCGGCGGAAGGGGGGCGGGTACGTTCATCATGACCCATCAAGCAGTTGAAACATCCAGCAAATCATTACGTATCTTAACAACAAAATACCAGCCGTTACATAACATTGTGTGGGTGAAACCACCTACGATCTTGTCTCGAGCAAATCCTATGGTAGTATGCTGGTAACTAATAAAGGTAATTCGGGGATATACGGGGGCCATGCGGCGTTCATTCGCCAATAACATCAGTTCCATTCTCGGCAACCGGAACTTGTTCTGGTTCGGGACCCGGGGCTGCGACGCACTTCCGTTGATCGGGCTGCCTCAATTCAAGGGCGTGTTTTCGCTCATCTCTCCGCTGTCCGGCTGGCCGAATATTGAGGACCAGTGCCTGGAAAACCTTTCGGGGCGGCGCGTTGATCTCGATTCTTTCAATATTGATGACGAAGTCCATCGACAAAAATTTTCCGATGAGTTGAGGGAGTTATGGCTGGGGCTGTCCGAGCGCCTCAACAGCCACTGTGTCGTCGCTCCCTATAGTGCCAACAATTTCATCACCGCCGCCATTTTTCCGCGGATAAATCATGTCGAGTATGCTGGCCTTTTCCATGAACGCCAGCGGGCCTTCGAACACAAGGTTTGGGTTGAGACGGAACTCCGCAAGGATTTCCAGAAGGCGGGCGAGCACATCAACATCATCAACTGGAAATGCCTGTTCATCGATGATATCTCCCGGCCTCTGCTCGAAGAGGCGGTGGATTCGGGACGGACGGTGGTGCGCCTCAACCGGTCTAACGGTGGGAATGGCGTGTTCCTCCTCAACGATGTCGCGGACATCGAACAACTGTGGCCGCAACTCTGCAGCTACCACGACGGCTATTTTTCGATGGCGCCCTTCTTGGCTGGCAGCGTGCCGCTCAACCTGAACGGTGTCGTGTTCCCCGACGGGGCCGTTCGGCTGCACGCGCCGTCGATCCAGATCCTCGGTGATCCCGACCTGTCGTTGAAGCGCTTCTCCTACAACGGAAACGATTTTGGGCGCGTGAAAGATCTGGCGCCGAAGGAAATCGACTCCCTGGAACATTTGGGCATCCTGGTCGGGAAATGGCTGGCGAAGGAGCGCTATGTCGGAGCGTTCGGCATTGACGCCCTGGTTCAAGATGGGCGCCTGTATCTGGCCGAGGTTAATCCGCGTTTCCAGGGCTCGTCGGCCGTCGGCGCGCAACTGGATCAACAGCAAGACCAGGTCGACATGTACCTCAACCATATGGCGGCATTCTTTGATTTGGAACCGCCTCCGGAACGTCCACTACGCACGATTATCGACGAACAGCCGGCGGTGACGCAGGTTCTGCTCAAAAACCTGACGGGCCGGTACGTGGCGTCGTCAATCGACCCGAACGTGGGCGACGACATGGACGGTGTTCTGTCATTGGTGCCGGAACCGGGAACGCTGGTGGAACCGAATGCCGTTTTCCTTCGGCTCAAGACCAACCGCAGCCTGTGCGGCCTGGACGGTCGACTGAAAACCGAGGAACGACCTAGAATCACCAAATTGCTGGAAATGTGCCTTACACCGCCCGGCAACATCAACAAAGAAGGAAACATAGACTATGATGACTATGTCGTGGGAAGCGCTGGCGAGTGATATCAAAAATGGAAGGTTTGTTCCTTTTATAGGTGCTGGACTGTCGGCTGCGCGTGACGAGCAAGCGTTAACCAAGCTGATGGAGTTGGAGAAAAATGATATGACAGAAGTCGTTCTTCGCTCCACGCCAGGGGGCTTGAGCGCTTACCGCTTCGGCCGACTGTGCAAATCGGTAAAGAAGGATTGCACCAAGACGGCTATTTTAAGGGCCATCGTCAAGAATGTCTGGATGGATATATCGACCGGCCCGAGCTGGACGGATTTGTACGATGAATGGTGCGGCGCGGACAAAATGAAGACGTTTGATATTGGCAATGAAGAGAAGGCAATTGCCGATTTTCAGGATGGATTGCTCTCCCTGATATCCGAACTGGATAGGACCGCTTGGAGCAAAGCCAAACCCGGTGTGGGGAGCGCCCTGGCACCGTGGTTGGAAGGTGCTAATTTCAACATTGATATTAGCAGCCAAAAAGCCATAAAAGACCATATGAACAAGTGTCTAAAGGCTGCCGTCGATTTGTCCGAATTCGTCCAAGATAAAACATTGGCGAAACGGCTGTGTCCAAAAAGCATTCTCAATGGACTCAGTAATCTTGCTGCCATAATTTTCTATCCCTCATACGACTGGGCTCCGAAAAAAGCCCAAAAAGCCCTCAAGGCTGCCTTGGTGAGTGTGAGAGAATGTCTTAATGAAGTGTCGCGGGAGCAAGTGGAATGGATGGTGTCTTTGTTGTGGCATCTATGCCGCTTTGACGACCCGTTGCTTCCGTCGTCACGGGAATTGGCCTTTCGGTTGACCGTGAAGATGAATACGCCTTACACGGTCATGGGCGAGCTCGGCCAGATCGCTGACTTGGTTGCCATTTCCCCTGACAACGAGGAAGATATCCCTTTTGCCAAAAACATTGACGAAGTGATTGTCGACTGGATCACGTATTGCCATCAGAAATCCGAAGAAAATGTCAGTTCCTATTACGAAAATATGGCGAGGGCGTTTTGTCTGATCTATGCGTCCCATAATGGTAAGTGGGAAATTCCGATTGAAAAACCAGAAGAGGCCCTGCCGCTTCTATTTACTACGAATTACGACGAATCCATGGAACGGGCGTTAAGGAACGTCGACGGTGCAGGCTGGAAATACGTGCATATTCTTTTCCCGTTGATACGCAAAATGGATGCGCCAAATAGTTATAAACGGATTTTTTTTCGTTCGCGCGGAACTCCCTCTTCGGATCAAGAACCTGAAACCCGGGAGGGCAAAACGGAAAAGTTACCGACTGTTTGGGCCGTGCAGAGCTGGATGATGGGAGCTCCAGAACCTTCGCCGCCCGAGATCGTTTGGCGAGACCATAGCACTCAGCAGGATGTGGGAGCATCGGGACCGATCGAAACGACATTCGCCCATATTGTCAATAAACTGCCCGGGCCAGGGCCGATTGTCATCAAATTGCACGGGGCGCCCAGCGTTCCATTGCAAAAACTGAAAGATGAGTTCCGCCATATGACGCTGATTACGGAATCCGGCTACGTTAAAGTTATGGCCGAGTTCGGAATACACGACAAGATGCCAATGCAGGCCCTGAATAGCGTTATGATAGGACGACGCCTTTGGTTTATCGGCTACTCGTTGTCGGACTGGAATGTGCGGTCTCAGTTATATCTCCAGTTGCAATATCGAAGGATCGAAAACAATCCATTGCTGGGAACCGTTAGCGAGGTGCGGGCCGTCATGGACCGGGCGGACCCTTTCAAGGAGGCTCATTGTGATTTCCTGGGAATCAAAATCCATAAAGGAACGATTGCGAACTTCTTTTCGCAACTCGATAATCAGTCCTAACGGTAAGGAGGCGTACCATGGCAAATGATGGAAACGCCGAGGCGAACCTGGAAGATGATGGCTTCGTGAATCCCTTCGTCGGGGCTGTTCCATACGCGGAAAAAGATCATATGAACTTTTTCGGTCGAACTCAGGAAATAAATTATCTAATTGACAATATGGTTAACGACCGACTGAACGTGTTGGCCGGGGAAAGCGCTGCTGGCAAGACATCCTTGGTGTGCGCGGGCCTGATTCCCGAGTTGGGCAAGCGCCGAATAAAAAGGCTAGAAGAAATGGGCGCCGGAGGCCGCGACGTATTTCCTTATCCCGTGTTTGTCTTTAGGGAATGGGGAGGCGTTTCCACGCTCGCGGGTAGGAGTGTCAGGGAAAGCCTTGATATTTATTTGTGGGAATTGCTCCAAAGTGCCGTTGAAAACCAACTTGATCCCAAGACATCCACTGAAACAGCCGATTTTAAGATCCAGGACGATTTCAACGCAGCATCTAAAATTCTCGCGGAGGCACATCAAGCTCTTAAAGATGATGACATTAAAGACCATGAGGTGTTTGGCGCCTGTATCAATGAATTCATTGCGGAATTCGGCGGGGTTTATCTGATCTTCGATCAGTTGGAGGAACTGTTTCGATCGCGGACACAGGAAACCAACGAAATCATCGGCGTGATCAGGGATTTGTATCACCTGGGCCGTCGGGTACGCATTCTTCTCTCCTTGCGCGAGGAATATTTACACCCGCTCCGTTTTTTGGATGGGGAGGTCGGCAGCATAATGAGCCGGGCCTATTTTTTGCGCGCTATTAAAACCGACGATTCAGATGGCGGCGAAACGATTGCCATCAACGAGATCGTAAACAAAGCCTTCCAAGGGGGTGGGTTTGAACTATCGGAAGACGTCAGGAAAGCCCTGATCTACAACTGCACTGGTGCGACCGATAATGATGAACAGTCGAAAATTCGGCGCAACAACCTGCTGACCTTGCAGGTCGTCTCTCAGGAGGTGTTCGAGTTCCTTCGGGGGGCAGCTAAACCGCGGGGTAAAGTTGGTCCCGAGCACATGGAGGCGTTCGAAAACAGCATCATCGAGAAATACCTACAAATGGAGGGGGAGGATAAACGCAAGTTAGTTTACGCCAATGCGCTGCAACGTTGGATTACAAAATCCCTTGAGAGAGACGGCCAAGATGAGACATTACAGTCCGGACACATCCGCTGGATCGCAACGCGGTTGGCGGCATATCTGTCGCAAGGAGATTTCAAGGTCGTTGTTAGCCAGGAGCAGTTGTGGGAAAAATTCATCTCGGCCCTTGGTTATATTGAGCTGATGAACGACCCAGGTGAAGATGAGAAGATCTTAGGAGCTGAGAAGATCGTACATGAACTGTTTCGTAAGACCTTGGATAAGCTGGAGAAGGCAAATATCGTCAAATTTTATGGTGGAAAGGACGACAAATCCGGCGCCTCCTCCCAAGTCGAGCTCGTGCACGACTTGATGGGCCCAGCCTTTAGCGATTGGTCTGATGCACAAAGGGACAGCTTGCTGGACGGCCTTGCCTCCCCAATAAAAAATATCGGTGTTGACGTCATGTTAAGACCAGGGAAACAGGTGGTTCCGGATATCTATAAGGCGGAACCGAAGTTTTTCCGCGGGTGTTCCTACGTTAATTATGTCAATGAAGCCAAACTCAAAACATGGGAAGGCATGGCGGTTTTCACGGGTGAACACTTCAAAAAATGGACCTTCAAGGGCACGTTCTTCAAAGGTGTGAAATTCAAAAATTGCATGTTTGATGGTACGGATCTTCAGGGTGCCCTGTTTTCCGATTGCGACTTCGACGGGGTCTGGTTCGTGAACTTGTCAGTGGATAAATCTCAGCTCGATTTCCGGGGCTGCCGGTTCAAGAAAGTGACGTTCAACAAATGCAAAGTGCGTCAGTTGACGATTACCAATAATGACGATACCAAGCGACCGTGTGAATTGGTTCGGGGTGGGGAAGACGGCGATACGTCGGCAATCCAATTGATAGGCAATACGGTATTCCAACTGTCGCGGATCGATAGCGTGAAGGGCGACGGCGAAGCGCTGATAAAGGCCGATGCTGGATCTCGCTTTGAATACTGCATGTGGGACAAGGACAGCGCCGAGAAAATCAAGGCGAACGCGGCCCAGTTCATCTCTTGCGGTCCGTCGGCAGGCATTGGCGGCGATGATGGAAAATGACGAACCGGGAACGGCTCAAACTCGCCCTCTTCACGCAGGGTATTGATATCACAGGCGAGGCCCGCGCCGCGCTTGCGGAGCGGTGGGGGCGCGAGGACCTGACCACGGGCGATTACGCCACCACCAACGGGGTGATCCTGCGCTTCGGTGGCGGTGACGAGGAAATTTGGGTCAACGCTCCGATCGGCGACTTCAATCCGAATTTTGTCACCGCACCGGACCATTATCTGGCGTTCGAGGATGGCGGCTTTTCCGTGGTCTCTCCCCTGGGCACGTTCGCGGCCGAACCGGTTCCGGTGCCGGCTTACCAAGGGATGCTGAACCCCTGGGATGAGCCCTACACACGCTACGTCAATACCCACGCCGACCGAGTCCGGCTTTCGCCCATAGAAGGCTGCGCCTATACCTGCACGTTCTGCGATGTCCCCTACGCATCGCGCTATCGGCTTAGTTCCATTGACCGCATGATGGAGGCGTTGGCTAAGGCCGTTGACGACCCCGTCATGCCGCCGCGCCATGTGCTGATTTCCGGTGGCACCCCCAAACCGCAGGACTATGGCTATTTGAACGAGGTCTACGCTGCGGTCTGTTCCACGGTTCCGGACAAGCCGGTCGACGTTATGATGCTCCCCGCGCCGGGGCTTCTCGACCTCGGCGCCTTGAGGAAAATGGGGGTGCACGGCCTGTCCATAAATTTGGAGGTTTTCGATGATGCTGTTGCGCGAAAGGTCGCGCCGCGCAAGCATGGGCTGACGAAAGACCTGTACCTGGACTTCATTGAAGAGGCGGTCGAGGTCTTTGGAACCGGGCGGGTGCGGTCCTTGTTATTGGTCGGCCTAGAGGATGTCGAAGCCACGTTGGACGGCGTCGAGGCCTTGGCGGCCAGGGGCTGCGACCCTGTGTTGAGCCCGTTCCGTCCCGACCCCGCGACACCCTTGAGGGACCGGCAGCCGCTTGGCGCGGATGCGCTGGCCGATATCGTCGAGTGGGCCAGGGAGCGTATCGAGCCTTACAACAACGTCGTGCTTGGACCAAGGTGTCGCGCCTGTGGTCACAATGCGGTTCCATAAGCGGAGGGGAGAGGTTTCCCATAAGGCGCATTATGCGGCTTCAAATAACAAAACGGGAACGCGGACAGTAACCGCAAACAACCCCATGAACAGATTCAGGAGCCGAACCAGCTCTGGTCATTGGACTTCGTCTCGGACTCCCTTATCGATTGCCGGCGCCTACATATCCGAGGCGCACGCGCCTCGGCCTCATTGAAGCGCAAAACAGTCATCGCCCTCCCGCGCCCGCGCATGGGCGAGGCCGCGCAGCGTTCCGGCAAGACCAAGC
>CAJXGZ010000105.1 GCA_913053795.1 uncultured Rhodospirillales bacterium
CCTTTTCATCCCCGCCGAAGTAGCGGAAGCCTCCCGCCGTGTTGACCGACTGGGGCAGCAGCCCCACATGGGCCAGCACTGGAATGCCGCGCGTGGTCAAAAAGCGGATGGTCTCGGCCATTTCCACGCCGCCCTCCAGCTTGACGCCGGCGCAACCCACTTCCTTCATCACCCGGGCCGAGGAGCGGAAAGCCGCCTCGGGAGATTCCTGGTATGAGCCGAAGGGCAAGTCGACGATGACGCAGGCCTTGCTGGCGCCGCGCATCACCGCCTGGCCGTGGGCGATCATCATGTCCAGCGTCACGCCGACGGTGGTCTCCATGCCGTAGAGCACCATGCCAAGCGAGTCGCCCACCAGTAAAAGGTCCACGTGGTCGTCCAGCAGCACCGCCGTCAGGCTGGTGTAGGCGGTGAGGCTGACGATGGGCTGGGAGCCTTTTCGTCCTTTGATGTCGGTGACGGTGATGGTTTGGCGACCGTAGGCTGCGCTCATTGTGTTGTCTCCCAGGTTGGTCTTAATCTTAACAACATTTCGCGCAATTAAACATATCCACTTCCGCGCCGTCACGGGTTACATTGCAAAGACGAAATCCTGGGAATCCATAAAATGACGCGTTCGGCGAAATCAACGATCCTGGTTCTGGCTCTCTTGACCCTTGTCGGCGGCTGCGCGGGCGTGGCGCAAAAGGGCGCAGAGGTTGCCGCCCAATCCTCCGCCGCCAAGGTTAAGCCGCGCAAAGCCGCTCTGCCCGTCCGCGCTTCGAGGCATATGATCTCCACCGCCAACCCGCTGGCCACCAAGGCGGGTTTGGAAATGTTGCGCGCCGGCGGCTCCGCCGTTGACGCCGCCATCGCCGCCCAGATGGTTTTGACCCTGGTGGAGCCCCAGTCCTCAGGGATAGGCGGCGGCGGGTTCCTTATCCACGCCAGCGCCGAAAGCGGAGAGATCGCCGCCTATGACGGTCGCGAGACGGCGCCCGCTTCGGCTTTTCCCGGCATGTTCCTCGACAAGGAGGGTGCGCCCAGGGCGTTCCGCGACGTGGTCGCGGGCGGTCTTTCCGTGGGCGTGCCGGGGGTGTTGAGAATGCTGGAGCTGGCCCACAAGGAGCACGGCGTTTTGCCTTGGGCCAAACTGTTCGCGCCCGCCATCAAGTTGGCCGAGGACGGTTTTTTGATTTCCAGGCGCCTTCACAGGATTATTACCTGGGACAAACGCCTCAAGGATTTCCCCAAGGCCGCCGGGTATTTCCTCGATAAGAACGGCGCCCCCTTGCTCACTGGCGTCAAGCTGGTCAACAAGCCCTTGGCTGAGACCTTTCGCCTGATCGCCGAAAAGGGCGCCGACGCTTTTTACACGGGCGGCATCGCCGCCGACATCGCCGCCGCAGTGAACGGCGCCCAATACAACCCGGGCGCCATGACCCTCGCCGATCTCGCCGATTACAAGGCCGTCAAGCGCGATCCCGTTTGCCTGTTCTACCGCATCTGGATGGTCTGCGGCATGGGGCCGCCGTCGTCGGGCGGCGTCGCCACCCTGCAAATCCTTGGCATTTTGCAAAAATTCGACCTGGCCGGGATGAAACCGGTCGACGGCGCGCTCAAGGCCGAAGCCGTTCACCTGATCGTCGAAGCCGGGCGCCTTGCTTTCGCCGACCGCGACGTCTACATCGCCGATCCCGGCTTTGGCGTGGTTCCGACGGACGGCCTTCTTGATCCCGGATACCTGGAGGCCCGCGCGCAAAAGATTTCTCCGGCAAAAAGCATGGGCGTCGCCGCGCCGGGAACGCCGGGGGGCGGCGCCGCCTTGCGCTTGACGCCGCCGGTCTCCAACGAGGGGGCGTCGACCTCCCACATCAGCGTTATCGACCATAAGGGCGACGCCGTGTCCTTCACCTCCAGCATCGAATACCTGTTCGGCTCCCGATTGATGGCGCGGGGCTTCATGCTCAACAATCAACTGACCGGTTTTTCCTTCTCCCCTTCGGACGACAACGGTCCGGTTCCCAACCGCGCCGAGCCCGGCAAGCGGCCCCGCAGCTCCATGGCGCCCACCTTGGCCTTGGACGGCGAGGGCAACGCAGTTTTAGCGCTGGGATCTCCCGGCGGGTCCTACATTATCGGCTACGTGGTCAAGACCCTGATCGGCGTCCTGGATTGGGGGATGAATATTCAACGCGCCATCGAGCTTCCCAACTTCGCCAACCGCAACGGTCCCACAGATCTTGAGAAAAGCGCCAAGCCGAAAGCCTTGGCCAAGGCCCTCAGAGCCATGGGGCATCAAGTCCGCCTCAAGCCCCTGGTCAGCGGCCTGCACGCCGTCGCGGTCGTCAACAAAGGCCTCGCCGGCGGCGCCGATCCCCGCCGCGAGGGCGTGGCGCTGGGCGATTAAATCATGAAACACATCCATCTGCGTCCCGGCATGGACCGGCGCGTCAAGGCCGGGCATCCATGGGTTTACGCCAACGAAGCGCGCATGAGCGCCGACGCCAAGGCGCTGACGCCGGGAACCCTGGTTGTGCTGTGCCGGGCCGACGGCAAGCCGCTTGGCGTCGGAGCCTTCAATCCCCGCTGCCTGATCTGCTTTCGCATGCTCGGTCCCCCCGGCGAGACGGTGGACCAAGCCTTTTTCTCCGGCAGGCTGAAACGGGCGCTTAACCTTCGCCAAAGGCTGTTTGAGGCGCCCTACTACCGCTTGGTCCATGGCGAGGCGGACGGGCTGCCGGGGCTTGTCGTTGACCGCTTCGGCGACGTCTTGAGCGTGCAGACCGCCACCGCTGGCATGGAAGAGCTTCTGCCCGAAATCCTCGCCGCGCTGGATGACGTCTGCGCCCCCAAGGCCGTGACGCTCTGCAACGGTGGCGCTTTCCGCAAGCTGGAGGAGCTTGAGCGCTACGCCCGCGCCGCCAAGGGAAGCCTGGACGGCCCCATAGAGATGCAAGAGGGCGGGCTGACCTTCCTCGCCGATCCCCTGGGCGGACAAAAGACCGGATGGTTTTACGACCAGCGCGACAACCGCGCTTTCGTCGCCGGTCTGTGCCGGGACGCCCGGGTGTTGGACGCCTATTGTTACGCCGGAGGTTTCGCCGTTTCAGCGGCGGCGGCGGGGGCTGCGCATGTGACGGCGGTGGACAGCTCCCAAAGCGCCCTCGACTTGGCCGCCAAGGCCGCCAAGCTGAACGGCGTTGAAAAGCGCTGTTTATTTTCGCGCGCCGTCGCCTTCGTTGAGTTGGCGCGGCTGGGGGAAAAGGGCGAGCGCTTCGGCGTGGTGTGCGTCGATCCCCCCGCTTTCGTCAAGTCCCGCAAGGATTTGAAGCCGGGCCTCAAGGGATACCGCAAGTTGGCGCGTCTGGCGGCCGGGTTGGTGGAGCCCGGCGGTTTCCTGTTCATCGCCTCATGTTCCCACAATGTCAGCGCCGAGGCCTTCGCGCAGGAGGTCTCAAGGGGACTGGGGAGAACGGGGCGCATCTTGCGCGCCGCCGGCGCCGCGCCGGACCATCCGGTGCATCCGCAATTGCCCGAGTCCGCCTACCTGAAGACGCTGGTCCTGCAATTGGATTGAGGGCGTTAAGACCGGCCCGGAAGCTCCAGGCGGAAGGTGGCGCCGGTTTCGTCGGATTTTAAAAGCTCAAGGCCGCCGCCGTGGGCTTGCAGGATATCGCGGACGATCACCAGGCCGATGCCGGCGCCGCTTCTGCGGGTGGAGCCGATGAAAGGTCTGAACAGGTTTTTCCTGGCCTTGGGCGAGAGGCCGGGGCCGTTGTCCGCAATGTCGATGATGACGCGCCCGCCGTCCTTGCGGGCGCTGATGCGCGCCTCCGTGGCGCCGGCCTGGAAGGCGTTCCGCGCCAGATTGACCAGCGCCCGGAAAAGATGGTTGCGGTCGGCGACCACGTCCAGCTCGAATTCCACGTCGATGAGCAGCTTGGCTTCCTTTTCATGGATTTTCGCGGCCCGCATGGCGGCGCCCACTTCGGCCGCCAGTTCGTGCAGATGGAAGAGGGACTTTTCCAGCTTCATCTCGCCTTGAGAAACGTAATTCAGGGTTTGGGTGCACAGATCGACGGCTTGGTTGATGGCGGCGTAGAGCCTTGGGACGACGCGCTGGACCTCGGGGTCGTCGATGTCGGCGAGCCTGTCGGACGCCAGGACCGCCGTCGCCAGACTGTTGCGCAGGTCGTGATTGACCTTGGCCACCGCGGCGCCCAGGGTGGCCAGCCGCGTTTTCTGCTGCAGCGCCGCTCTCAAATCGTTTTGCATCACCGCCAGCTCGCGCTGGGCGTATCCGATTTCATCGGCGCGGCCGCTTGGCTGAGCGGTCACGTCGGCGTCCTCGGGGCTTTCGCGGAAACGGGTCATGGAGCGGGTAATGCGGCGAAGGGGGCGCACCATCAGCCATTGAAGGCTCAGGTACACCAGTCCCCCCGTTATCAGCGAGATGACGATGGACAATTGCAGGATGCGCGTGGAATAGCCGCGCATGGCCTCGCGCAGGGGCGCGTCTTCGAACACCAACTCAATGGTCATGTCCGGATTGGAGGGCGCAACACCGATGACGCGGATGGTTTTATCCTCCTTCTGCGCCATGGCGGCGAAGGCGTCCATGATCCATGTGACGAAATTACCCTGGCGCAAATCAAAGGTGACGCTGGCCGGCGGCGGCGCGCGCTCACTCAACAAGAGGATTTTTCGGCCGGGTTTCCAGTGAGTAACGCTATAGGCGTCGACCAGGAACAACAGCTCGCGCTCCAGTTTCTCGCTCAACAAGTGGTCGCCCGTCGCCTCCAGGGCCTTGGTCGCCAGATGGGCGGCGGAGACCCTGTCCTCCAGGTAAAGCAGGCGATAGCGCGCGATGGAGGGCGCATAGATCAAAAGCTCGCTGAGCAAGATGAAAAATATGGTCAGCACTAGAAGCCGCGCCGACAGGCTGGACATGAGAGGGGGGCGTTTTGTTTTGCTCGCCGTCATACGGCGGAGTTTAACCGAAACGGCTGAGAAAACGGACCAGTTTTCTGGTTCCTTCACTTAAGAGCTTCTCTTTGTAAAAACTTCCGGCGGCGCGTTTGTTGGCTTCGCCCAGCGTCGGGTAGGGGGAAATCATGGAGGCGACGGCGGAAATCTTGAGTTTGGCGCTGATCGCCAGCGTCCAAGTCTGGATCAGGTCTCCGGCGTTGGCGCCAAGGATCGAGGCGCCCAGAATCCGCCCCTTGGGCGTGACCACGGCCTTGACAAGGCCGTCGGTTTTCCCCTCGGCGACGGCGCGGTCGTTCTCGGCGAAGGGCCATCTGAGAACCCGGACGGCGCCCCGGACACCGCCATGGCGTTTTTTCGCCTGTTCTTCATTGAGGCCGACATGGGCCAACTCGGGCGATGTGTAGGTGACCCACGGAACGGCGCTATGGTCGGCCTTGGCCGGCAACTTGAAGAGGGCGTTTCGGATGACGATGCCGGCGTGATAGGCGGCCATATGGGTGAACTGGTATCCGCCCGTCACGCCGCCGATGGCGAAAATTTTCTTGTTGGCGGTGCGCATGCGGGCGTCCACCTCGATGCCCCCAGGCGCCACGCCCTTGGGCGAAGAGGCGACGCCCGCCTTTTCAAGGCCGAGCCCATTGACGTTGGCCCTGCGCCCGGCGGCCACCAAAAGGTGGGAGCCCTCGATGCGGGTTTCATCGCCGAGGATCACGGCGACGCCCCCCCCAGGCGTATCGTGGGGAGTTTTCTCCACCCGCGATATCTTGACGCCTTCGCGGATGTCTACACCTTCCGCCTTCAATAGGTTGCGCAGAATCTCCACCAGCTCCGGGTCGTCCTTGGGCATGATGGAGAACATCTCGAGCACCGTGACGCCGGCCCCCAGGTTGCGGTGGGCCTGGGCCATCTCAATGCCGATGGGGCCGCCGCCGATGATGATCAGGCGCCGGGGCAGGACCTTTAAATCGAAGATGGTTTCGTTGGTGTGAAAGGGGACCCCGTCAAGGTCTTGAATGGGCGGAATGAAGGGCGAGGAGCCGGTGGCGATGACGAATGAGCGCGCGGTGACGCGGAAATCTCCCGCCTCGACCTGGCGGCGGCCGGTGAAGCGCGCGGCGCCTTGGATCACCTTGACGCCCAGACCCTCGAACCGCTCCACCGAGTCGTTGGGGGCGATATGGGCGATAACGCCGTGAACATGGCCGTAAACGCGGCTTGAATCGATAGCGGGATCGGAAACGTCAACGCCGAAGCGCCCCCCCCGGCGCGCCGCCTCGGCGGCGTGGGCGGCGGCCAACAGGGCTTTGGAGGGCACGCAGCCGGTGTTCAGGCAATCGCCGCCCATCTTGTCCTTTTCGATCAGCGCCGTGGAGGCGCCCATCTGGGAGGCGACGGCGGCCACCGACAGCCCGCCCGGCCCGGCGCCGATGACGCAAAGATCAACTTTCAGGTCATCACTCATTGCTTTGATTTGTACTTCTTATAAGCGATCGGCAACAACGACAACACCGCTAGGCCCAAAAGCCCGGCGATGACCTCGGGCGTCAGGACTCCGCTCAGGGACAATTCCTCGCCTGTGTCGAAGATGCCGCCCAAACCGGCGCCGACGGTGACGTAGACGGCGGCGCCGGGAATGATGCCGAAGAAAGTGCCGATGACGTAATTGCGCAGGCTGACGCCGAGGAAAGCCGGGGCGATGTTGACCAGCCAGAAGGGAAACAGGGGGACCAGGCGCAGGAACAGCATGTAGCTAAGCTCGTTCTCGTGGAATCCGGCCTCCATTTTCCGAAGCTTCGGCCCTTCTAGTTTGCGCGCAGCATCGCCAACGGAATACTTGGTGGCCAGGAACAACGCCGTCGCGCCGATGGTGGCGCCGATCACCACCGAGATGGTTCCGCCGACGACGCCGAAGACGAAGCCGCCGGCCAGGGAAATCACCGTTCCCGAAGGCGGCACGAAGATGATGGCCAAGGCGTAGGCCGCGATGTAGCCCAGCGCCGCGAGGACGGCGTTGGCCTCGACCCAGCCGACAAGCAACTCGCGGTGTTCGCGCAAGGCTTCGAAGGTGAGGTAGTTATGGAGTCCGAAAGTGAAAAAAAGCACGGCTCCCAAAATCAGCGCCGCCAAGGGGAGCAGCCGCCAAGGCGAAATTTTTTTCGGCTCGGTTTGGTTTTCAGCGAAAAAATCCATGGCCCAATATATGGCAATCGCGGCGGGAAGCGTAAGTAACCTTTGCGTTACAGATACGTAAAAGCTTCGGTGGCGTTGACTTCCACTGGCCAAAACACTATACAGCGAGCCTTGATTTTCCGTGGGAGTTGACCCGTGAAACGTACTTTTCAGCCGAGCAGACTCGTTCGCAAACGCCGGCATGGTTTTCGTAATCGCATGTCTTCGGTGGGCGGCCGCAGGGTCTTGGCCAACAGGCGGGCGAAGGGACGAAAGCGCCTGTCCGCCTAGAGTCTTAAGATGTCTTCCGCGATCACTCGCCTGAAACGGCGCCCTGAGTTCCTTCGGGTCGCCGCCACAAGGCGCAAATGGGCGGCGCCCGGCTTGATCGTGCAGGCGCTTTGCCATGAGAAGGGGAGCCAAGAAGGGGGTGCCAATCCGCATCCAGTCCGCGTCGGATTCACGGTAAGCCGTAAGGTGGGAAACGCGGTGAAACGCAACCGGGCCCGCCGACGTCTGTGCGCCGCCGTGACGCAAGTCATGCCGGATCACGCCAAGGCGGGGCATGATTTCGTGATTATCGGCCGGGCCGCCACCTTGAACCGGCCGTTTTCCGCCCTCGTCGGCGACTTGGAGACGGCCTTGAAGAAATTGGACGCCTATCGCTAGCATGGGGAAATGATTGTGAAAGCGCCGGGGATGTTGTTGAGGGGATTGATCAGGGGGTACCAGCTGTTGCTGTCGCCGGTGCTGCCGGGCGCCTGCCGCTACCATCCCACCTGCTCCGCCTACGCCCTTCAATCCATTGAGCGCTTCGGCGGCCTTCGCGGCGGCTGGCCGGCGCTCAAGCGCATCGGCC
>CAJXGZ010000106.1 GCA_913053795.1 uncultured Rhodospirillales bacterium
GCGCTGATCAACAGCTTGCGCCTTAGGGCCGTTCCTTCTTTTTCGGCGAAGACGGTCTCTTGATCCTCGCGCTCATCCCTAAGCCGTTCCTGCCATTGTTCGTTCGAACCATCGGCTACGAATGCGTTAAGGGAAAAATCAGACGAGCTCATTCGGCAGTTCATACTCACCACATCGGCCTCGGGAACCTTCAGCCGGATGGAAATATCCGAGACTTGCTCGGGGTTGAGCTGGCCTTCATCGATAATATTCATCTGATTTTTAAGTTTACGCAGGTTAAAGAACAGTTTCTTCTGCGCCGCGGTCGTCCCGACTTTCACCAGTGACCATGACCGCATGATATATTCATGAATAGCCGCCCGGATCCACCATGTGGCGTAAGTCGACAAACGGCATCCCATGCCCGGGTCAAATCGTTTGGCGGCTTGAAGCAAGCCTAAATTTCCTTCTGAAATCACTTCCTCGAAAGGCAATTCGTATCCCCTGTAGCCCCGTGCGATATTGATCACAAGACGAAGGTGGCTGTTCACCAACATTTGAACGGCGGCGTGGTCCTCGCGTTCCCGCCATTGCATGGCGAGGGCGCGCTCATGTTGCACGGTAAGGATCGGAAAGCCGTGAACCTCATTGTAATACTGGGAAAGGCCGTTCGCAGGCGAATACCGGGCGCGGGACTTGGCGATGTTCATTTCAGTAGACTCCTTGCGGCGGAGAGGCCGGCCGTCCCGTTATCGGGGAGCCTCAGGACATCGATGATTGTTTCTTGTTCAATTATGGCCTCTAGAACCCCGTACCACTCTTCCAGAAGGCAGGTTTCGATGCCCCTGGACACGCCAAGATAACGGGTCAGAAGAACGGCGGTCCGGTGATTTTCGTTGAACTTGTGTCCAAGTAGAATTTCAAAAGTCATTGTCAACCTCACGAAACGATACGGATTTGGGTCAGTGGGACTTGATGAATTTGTCAGACTCTTCGGGTGAAGCCGCCGGTCGCCCCGTCATCGGATTCGCTACGCGCTTCCCGGGCCTGCTGGAAAGTACAAATCAACGGTGGTTCCCTCGCCCAGCTTGCTGTGCAAATCAATGCCGCCGCCTAACGCTTCCATAACAGCCTTGGCGACGGTGAGGCCGAGGCCGGCCCCTTGGTGTTTTCGCGTTAGCGTCGTATCGGCCTGCTCGAAGGCCGTAAAGACCCTTGGCGCATCGTCATCCGCGATGCCTGCTCCCGTATCGGCGATGGTGATGCAAATCTCGTCCCCGGGACTAAATCTCGCTTCAATACGAACCAATTCTCCGGTTTTGGAAAATTGGATGGCGTTAGTAAGCACGACCGAAACAGCGCGTTTAAGAAGCGTTTCATCTGTTTGTATGTGTGGAATCGGCTCGTGGAAATCCCCCACCAATTGGATGTCGTCCTGGCCAGCCAACTCGCCGGCGTTTTCCATGCATTCTCTTAATAACGCCGCGATATCGCACTTGTCTTTCGCTGGCAGCAAACAGCCGGAACTAATTTCTATCAGATCAATGGCGTGGCTAACGATGTCGAGGAGGTTGCATCCGCTTGCATGAATATCCTTGATGTATTCGCTATAGCGCTCATTTTCCAAAGGCCCCATCGACTCGTCCAGCAGAAGCTCGCAAAAGCCGATAATATGGTTAAGGGGCGTACGCAGTTCGTGGGGAAGATTCCTCAGTATGGCCTGGCGCATCACTTCCTTATCAATCTCGTTGCGCGCTTCTATCCGCGTGACCTGGCTTAATCGCGATTCCAACGTCGACAGCAAATCAATGAAGTCAATGGGCTTGGTGATGTAGTCGTCGCCTCCCATCATTTTGCCGCGGACGACGTCGTTCCGGTCCGCCAAGGCCGAAAGAAAAACAAATGGGATGCCGTCAAACTCCGGATGGTTCTCCCGCAGCGCGTCGAGCATTTCGAATCCCGACATCACGGGCATATTGATGTCGCACAGCACCAAATTTGGTTTGTGTTCAAGGACCGCCTCCATGCCTTCCTTGCCGTTCGCCGCTTCGATGGTCATGTATCCGCAGTCATTAAGCTCATCGACAATTTCGGCGCGGATTTGAGGCTCGTCTTCAACGCATAACACCGTGGTCATTTTCATTCTCCCTATTGTTGACAATTTTGATCGCAGGCGGATGACGCGGAGCAAGACGCCTTTTTCGGCAGGCGGACCGTAAAGGTGGCTCCCTCGCCTTCTACGCTCTTCACATCAATGCCCCCGCCGTGCATTTCAACGATCTCCTTGATCAGCGCGAGTCCGATGCCGGTTCCGGGAAACCCTTTGGACGTTCTGGCGCGGAAGAACCGTTTAAAAAGATGCGGCATTTCATCATCAGGGATGCCAACACCTTGATCTGTAACGGATATCAAGGAGAAGCCGCCTTTGTTCCAGCCCCTGATTGTTATCGGTGAAGAGTTCGGAGAGTATTTTTCGGAATTTGACAATAGATTTGAAAAGACCACATCCATCAAGACTGGATCTCCACAGATCGGCATCGAAAGCTTTGCCGTGTCGACATTGAATTTACGGTCGGGGCTGATCTCGATTTGTCTTTTCACGACTTCGTCCACCAGTCCCGCCATGTCGCAGCGCTGGAAGTTGCATTGTATTTTTCCGGCGTCCATGCGCGACATGCACAAGCTTCTTTCGACGAGATTGTTCATTCTCGCCACGGCTCCTCTTATGATTTTCGAGCGTTCAAACACTTCTTCCGGACCGCATTGCATTTTGCGTCGAATAAGCCGTTGCACAACGCTGTCGATGATTGTCAGGGGGGTGCGGAATTCGTGGGCCGCCGAGGAAACCAGCTTGCGCTGAAGTTTGGAAACGCCCTGTTCCACCTTAAGGGCTTGTTCAAGGGCGCGTTTTTGTGACTGATCAACTTGGTGGGCTCTTACCAACTTTACCGCACGCTCGGCGATTGCCGCCAATTCCTTCATCTTGAACGGCTTAGACAGGAAATCCAGGGCGTCGGCGCGCAGCGCTTCGATGGCGACGTCTTTCTCGGCAA
The DNA here is from genome assembly GCA_913053795.1 of uncultured Rhodospirillales bacterium. Lineage (GTDB taxonomy): Bacteria > Pseudomonadota > Alphaproteobacteria > Rhodospirillales > 2-02-FULL-58-16 > CAJXGZ01. Next base: position 3,033 of record CAJXGZ010000106.1, read on the forward strand.
ATCCGGTCAGAAAGATCACCTCCAACTCCCGCTCCCGCGGTAAATCGCCGCGAAGCCGCCGGACCATTTCAATGCCGCTCATCCCAGGCATTCGAATATCGGTGAAAACAACGCCAATTTCCGGCGCGACGAAAATCTTTTCCATGGCTTTTTCAGCATCGAACGCGACATCGCAGCAAAACCCCTTTCCACCCAAATAATCACATATTTCATTGGCGATCTCGGGCTCGTCATCGACGATTAACAATTTGATTCCATTAAGTTCTCTGGAATCTTCTCGCTCAACAGGGTCTTCTTCCTGAATAACGAAAGGTTTTTTTTGCGCTGTTTGGATGTTATATTTCAATTTTTTCTTCCATTACAAAGAAAAATACTTAGTTTTTCTTATTGTTTATTTGTTTCTTCTTGTGAAACATTGAATATATCATCAATTAACCTGCACAATATTTAATGCGCATTGCGCTATAAGAGCAATTATGCGTTCGAGTAAGTTTGATGATTATACGAGTAATAAAATTTATTCTTTTACGCTGGCGAACGCATTAGGCGGGCCGACAACGAGAAAAATCAGATCGTGGCGGTGATTTAACGTGAAGGTAATAAGCGCCGCTCCGTCCCCTGAAATGCTGTGGATAACAGACAAAAGATATACAAATGCTTCAATAAAATTACTCTTATGTGCAATAGACACTTTCCCCGTGAAACTCAACAATCACCATACTAAGAGCAATAGCCCATAAGGAGTATATGCGGTGGAATTTGGGTATGTTAATGTTCCGACAAGATTACTTTACTTCGATATTCTTGAGTCTTCGTACCCAGGCCAACGCCGCCCTAACGAAGCGCTCTTGAAACTGGGGAACTGCGCTGGGGCGTCGACTGGGTTTCATCTGGATGACAATAAAGCCATATCGGGTTTAACGCCGCTCTGGCCCATTACGATTACGCCAAAGGCGAACCTGTGGAATGAGATGTTCAACAGATGGCTTAATGGGTAGAAAAAATGTCTGGTGGTCCGCTGATGAAAGTTCTATTCGCCGATGATCATAATCTCGTTCGCGAAAACATAAGCTTCTTGCTTAAGACGCTTTGCGATACGGTCGACGTGCTTGAAGCGAAGAATTTTAACGAAGCCCTTGCCTTGGCGTCCGACGCGGAGTCTCTGGACCTGATCATCCTTGATATGTTCATGCCTGGAATGAATCATTTCAATGGGCTGATCGCCATGAAAGACCGCTTCCCCGACGTTCCCATTGTCGTCCTGACCGGAAACGTGGAAATGAAGGACGCGTTTAAGTCCTTGGAGCTTGGCGCATCCGGCTACATCCCCAAGACAATCGGCTCGAAAGCCATGCTGAACGCCTTGAAGCTGATTTTGTCGGGAGAAAAATACCTGCCGACTTCTCTGGTTTTCGAGGCGTTTAACGCAGGAAAAGACAGGGATCGTCAACAGCCTTCCCCCTTGAATGATCTGACGCGGCGCGAGTTGGAAGTGCTTTCTCACTTGGCTGAAGGGCGGCCGAACAAAGAAATCGCCCGGCGGCTTGATCTTCAAGAGGTCACGGTCAAGGCGCATCTGAAAGGCGTTTTTCGAAAACTCGGGGTGCGCAACCGCACCCACGCCGTCAGGGTGCTGATGGATCACGGCGTTTGGGATAGAGGCTCCAAGCGCCTTTTGACGGCGAACCGCGCAAACTTCCAAGAAACGACACGATACTAAAATTGCGGCGAGGAATGTGGGAGGTAATTTTGGCGATCACCGGCCTTGTTATCCTGATGGTTGTTTCGTTTGCGATTTGGCGCTCCATGTCAGTCGTTGCGCTAAGCCGGCGGCTGTGCGCCAGCGAGAGCCGGATTAACAGTATCTTGAACGCCACGGAGGAAGGGATCTACGGCCTCGACCTGGAGGGCAACTGCACATTCAGCAACGCGGCCTGCGCCAGAATGCTGGGTTATGAAAACGAAGAAAAACTTACCGGCAAGAACATGCATGACCTGCTTCATCACACCCACGCCGACGGAAGTCCCCACCCTGTCGGGGAGTGTCCGATCAACAGGGCGTTGCAAGAAGGCAGGGAAGCCCATGTAGACAACGATATTTTTTGGAAAAGCGACGGAACCAGTTTCCCGACGGAGTATTGGACATATCCTGTACGACGTGATGTGGAGCTGATCGGGTCCGTGGTCACCTTCATCAACATCAACGGGCGCAAGGAGGTCCAGGCCCAGCTTATTCAAACGTCCAAGCTGGCCACCCTGGGCGAGTTGGCGGCCAGCACAGTCCATGAAATCAACCAGCCGCTCAGCATCATTGGCATGGCCGCCGACGGCGCCTTGGAGCGCTTGAAAGATGATGACGTCGACAAGGATATGCTAAGCAATAAATTAACGACCATCGCCTCGCAGACCGAGCGCCTAGCCGCTATTGTCAATCATATGGGCTTATTCAGCCGTAAGGACGATGGCGTTTTCGAATGGTTCAACGCCTGTGAATCCGTACACGGCGCCATTGAAATGGTCGCTGAACAATATCATGCCTCCGGCATCAAACTGGAAGTCATCTCGCCAAGGGAATGCAATGTCTGCGGCAGAGTCCGCGGCCATCCCCATCAGTTGGAACAGGTGTTGCTCAACCTGCTTTCCAACGCCCGCAAAGCGACCCTAAAGATTGCGGCGTCCAAAAACGCAAAAAACGGCGCCTTTGTTCCGACGGTCAGGGTTTCATTAAAGGAGAACAAAGCCAACAGCGTGGACATAATTTCCATTTCCAACAACGGCGGCAATATCCCGTACGGAGTTCTAAAAAAGATTTTTGATCCTTTCTTCACCACCGAGAGAAAGGGAGAGGGAACCGGGCTTGGCCTGTCTATCAGCCGCGACATCATCCGCGGCATGAATGGAATCATCAACGTCTATAACACTGAAGGCGGGGTCTGTTTCACCATCATTCTTCCCGTTGCGCCGGGCAAGGGAAAACCCCGGGGCCGGCCGCGGCGGAAAGGAGCGGAGGAAATGTTCGCGGACAATCTCATTCCAGACGCTCTCAAGGGCCTCATCGTCGAAAATGAAAAAGATATCGCCGATCGCGACGGCCCCGCAAAAACCCAAATGTGAGCCCATAACATCCCGCTTGAGCGCCCAACATTTGCAAGGGCGCGATGGAGAGATGGAGGTCCCTGATTTAGGTCCCGGTTCGCTTCATTTATGCAAGTTGGTATTAACCATGTGGTGCGGGTCGACCTCTTCGTCGGCCAGGGTGACGGGCAGGAAACGCAGGACCTTGACCGCCAGCGCCACGATCAGGCCGGCAATGGCGACGCCCCCCAGTCCGAGGGCGGCCTCGGGCAGGCTCGGCGCGTATTGATTGACGGCGCCGTCGAAGAAGCTGCTGCTCACCTCCATTCCGGGGAACAGCGCCAACGGAAAGGCCTGACCGCCGATGATGATGACGTAGACCTGGGCAAAGCCGCCGAGGATGACCATCAGGGCGGCGGCAAGGGTCCATTTACGCGAATTCGCTGTCGCCGGATGGTAGACCAGGGCCAGCGGCGCCAGTCCGCCCAACAGCACCTGCCCCCCCCAGAACAGCAACGTATGGACGCCGCCCTCGAGGAGGATGAAGCGCTCGACGCCGTGGTGCTCGGTGGCGTAAAGGTTGGTCAAGTGTTGGACGACGGTAAAGTACAGGACAACGGCGATGAATATCCCCATCAGGTTTTTCAGCCGCCGCACAATGAAATCGCCCAGCGGCCTGTTCGTCCAAGAGTATGAGGCGACCAGCGCCAGAATGAAGATCGCTGTTCCGAACGACAACGACATGGCGATGAACAGCGGCGCCATGACCGCCGCGTCATAGGCTTGGCGGGCCACCAGGAAGCCGAAAATGGAGCCGGTGCCAGTGGTCAGCGTCAGCCGCCATATGAAGGCGATCATTCCGGCTGAGCGGGCGTGGCTGTTCATGCGCCGCTCCATCATCATCCACAGGTAGGCGCCGACGACGGCGAAGAAGCCGGTATAGAGAAATATGTTCCAGGCGAAGATGGATTTGAAATTGTAGGAGGTCATGGCGACGATCAGGCGGTCCGGCCTGCCCAGGTCGAGCACCAGCACCGCCAGGCCGCCGGCCAGCAGGGCAATCGCCAGCAGGCCCGAGAACGGCGCCAGCGGCTTGTAGGCGCTGCGCCCGAAGACGGAAGAGATGGAGGCCACGTTGAGGGCGCCGGAGGCGGCGACGATCAGGAAAACGGCAAAGACGTGGGGCGTCCCCCAGGCAATCTGGTTGGTCATGCCGGTGACGTAATGACCGTTGGACTCCATGTAATACGCAGCCAGCAGGGCGACGCCGATGATAAGGGCGAGACCGCCCAGCAGCAGCCAGTAGCCCCAGCTGCGTCCCTCGACCTCACTCAGGGCGATGATTTTGCTCATGACGCCTCCATTCCCCGGTAGAGCACGCCGGGCTCCAAGCCCAGGTCGGCGCGAATGCGCATGACCATGTATCTGGACGCCTCCTTGGAGATTCTGCTGGCGGGGTCATTGAGGTCGCCGAAAAGGATGGCGCCCCGCCCCGTCTTTTCGCAAGCCTCGACGCAGGCCGGGATGCGCCCGGCGTCGACCCGGTGAACGCAAAGCGTACAGGATTCCACCGTGCCCTTGCCCCTCGGCGCATAGGGTTTTTGATCCTCCACGGCTTCATGGACGAAAGAGCGCGCCTTGTACGGGCACGCCATCATGCAATAGCGGCAGCCGATGCAGATATGCTTGTCGACCAGAACGATGCCGTCGGCGCGCTTGAAGGAGGCGCCGGTGGGGCAGACGTCGACGCACGGCGGGTACTTGCAGTGCTGACACATAACCGGCAGCGAGCGGGAGGCGCCGGTGGCGCGGTCGACCAGGTTCACCTTGCGGATCCACT
>CAJXGZ010000107.1 GCA_913053795.1 uncultured Rhodospirillales bacterium
CCTGAGAGTCGGGGTTCTGGCGTCCGTGCTCATTGGCGGCTATCTGGTTTTTGAACTCGGTCGAATTCAGGCCGACTACAGTATTGTCGACAATATCGAGGAACGGCACGCGTACCAGGAAGAGATCGCCGACCTTGAGGTGGAATCCGCCATCGACAAGGAACTGGAAGCCCTCAAGGCCCGCGCCGGCAAAGGCGCCGCCTCCCAGGCCCGGAAATAAGGAGACGCGCTTATGTCGGCAATGCTTACCCTTCCCATCCTGATCCTCTTGATATTGGTGGTCCTGCCGGTATGGATCATCGCCCACTACGCCACCCGCTGGCGCACCTCCAAAACCCTTTCCGGGGGCGAGGAGAAGATGCTCACCGAATTGTGGGAAAGCGCCTCCAGGATGGAAAGCCGCATAAATAACCTGGAGAGCATCCTCGACACCGAGGCCCCCGACTGGAGGAGCAAGTTATGACGTATCCGCGTGACAGACGCGAGCCCAGCCCCAGCCGGTTCTACCGCGATCCCGCCAACGGGCGAATTCTCGGCGTCTGCGCAGGCGCCGCCGATTACTTCGACGTTTCCCCCGGAACCGTGCGCATCGCCGCAATCATCGGCTTGTTTTTTTTCACGATCCCGACGGTGGTCGCCTACTTCGCCGCCGGCATGCTGATTGACGCCAAGCCCGAGCATCTCTACGCCAGCGGCGAACAGGAGGAATTCTGGCGGGAGATGCGCACCGAGCCCAGCCGTACGGCGAGCAACCTGTCCCACAAATTCCGCGGCATTGAGCGACGCATACGCGCCGCCGAAGCCTACGTCACCTCCAGCGAGTTCAAGCTCAACCGGGACTTCAACAAGCTCTAAGAGTCCGTCCGGAAATAAATCGCCCCGCATCTCGCCCCCTTGAAACGGATTTACTCCGGGGCGGAATGCGGGGCGCCGAGCATGATAATAGTGGATTGGGAGGGGCTAACATCCACCATTATTTTGTCTCGACTGAGTGAATTAATATTATACAAACAAAAATCAAGTTAAGCAAATATTTTCATTTGTATTTTATTTGCATAAAACTTGGATAAAATTTTATGTACTTGAATAAGCCGCCGGCTATCTGCCGGCTGAAGGCTTTTTTCCATTTTCACCCCTTTTTTGAAGCTGAGGATAAAAAACGGGGCGGCGCCCCGGTCCCCGCTCTCTTTTGTTGGGCAAAGCCCCGCGCCCCATTGAAATTAAGTAAAGTTTTCCGCCCGGTAGCGGTCATAATCGAGGGGTGGTTTGAACCTCGCTTCTTAGCCATAGGCGGACATTGACGAGCAGGTGAAGAAGGTGGTGGAGCAAAGGATGCTTGAAGCGGGCTGTGACGCTTATCTGCCTAAACTTATTTCTGCTGGTAGTTTCTGGAGACGATAGTAAAGTTCATCAAGCGACTGGTGCGGGCGGATATGGCGGATAAAATCAAACCCGCTGCTTTGTGCGGCATAGGGTATGTAAGGACTAATATGAAGCCACGGGCGCACGTTGTTTGCGGAGCGATTGGCGGAAGTGCGGTGTATTTGGCCAGCGGGTCCGCCACGGCGGGAGTCCTATTCGCCTCTGTCCACATATTGATGGATTTGGATCATATTCCAGATTACCTAATTTGGAGCACTAACCCCCGGCGAATTAAGAGTTTATTGAATGGGGATGATTGGGGCAATTCAAGGATCGTGCTTTTACTGCACGCCTTCGAGTGGCTGGGAATAATGGTGGCTTTATTGGCCAAGTTCCCTTCGTGGGAGCTGGCGGGCGCAACGTTGGGTTATGGAGTCCATTTAATCATGGATTATTTAGGCAATCGAGCCTTCAATAATCCATTCTTCTACTTTATCATTTTCAGAATCAAGAATGGGTTTCGTTCTTCCTTGCTGTTTATTTATTCACCTAGCGATAGATAGTGGTTCGCCACCTCCCTGAGGCGGCTTCGGTCTTGACATAAGGCGGCCATTGCGAACATCCTCGCCGGAGGGATTCGGGCTTCAAAGGTCACGCGCTTGGCCGCCAAGAATTCCGCACCTGAAGCAAAAACAATTCCACTTGCCCCATCGAAGAGTCAAATTTATTGAAGTTGTCCATTCCAAGAACGCTCTTCACGTTGCTGGCGTCCATCCTGATAGCTTTAGCGCAAGCCGCGAGCGCCTCGGCCGATTCCTTCGTTCTCAATACCGACGACGTGCCGCCGCTGGCGACCAAGGATATGAAAGGCTACCACAACCGGCTCGCCATCGAGGCCTTCAAGCGGCTGGGCCACGTCTTGACCATTCCGCAACTACCGTCCGGACGCTCCCTGTTGAACGCGCAAGCTGGAATTGATGACGGCACCCTGCCCCGCATCGCCGGTCTGACCGCTGAATATCCCAATCTCCTGCAAGTTCCGGAAAAGCTGATGGATTACCAATTCACAGCGTTCACTATGAGCGACAACATGACGGTGCGCACATGGGAGGACCTGAGGCAGTACACAGTCGGCTATGTTTACGGCTGGAAAATATTCGAGCGCAGCACCAAGGATTTTCCCAATGTAATCAGCGTTCGTGATCCGGATCTCCTGTTCTCTCTTCTGGCCAAGAACCGCGCTGACGTCGTTTTGCTGGAACGTTGGCAGGGGCTGCTGACCGCCAAAAAACTGGGGCTGAAGGGCGTGCGGGCGATCCTGCCGCCGCTGGCCGAACGTGAGATGTTCATCTACATGCACAAGAAACACGCGGCTTTACTGCCTAAGCTGGCCCAGGCCCTGCGCTCCATGAAGAAAGATGGCGCCTATGAAAGGATATACGCGGAAGTGCTGGCGCCGCTGGCCGGTATGTAGCCCGTTTTCCCGCGGTCAAAAAACGACGCCTTGAAGGCCCTGCCGCTTCTTGACGTCTCGTGGGTAAAATCTAACATATGGCGCCCATACGGTCCCATATGTTAGATTTTATCCACGAGCAACCGCACCACGTCCAGCGCCACCATCAACTGGCCGTGCGCCCGGTAGACGACAATGGCGAAACCTCGTAATTATGCACCGTAAAGCGTTGGGGCGCCAAAACTCATAGGCCTCTATGACGCCAAGTCAAGTACAGGAAAGTCACGGCGTTGCTGCGATTGACGGAATGATTCAGGTGTAGAACATGAACATGAAGATCCATTCGCCGCTGTCGCGCCGGCTTATCATTTACATCGTTCTTTGCAGTTCCGTGATCACGCTCTTCCTCACGGCTATTCAACTCTATCGGGATTATCAAGCCGACGTCCAAGCCATTGATGCGAGTTTTGAACAGATTAGAAAAGTCCACCTAAAAACCATCGCTATGACCGCCTGGGCCTCAGACAAGGAAAAGCTGCAAGCCTTGCTCGATGGAATATCAAATCTACAGGACATCGAATTCGTAAGCGTGGATAGTGGCGAAGACGTAATTTCGATTGGGCGGATAACCAGCGACAACATCATTTCCTGGTCCAGTGCGCTGACCTACCCGTACAGGGGCAGGCTACTCGAAATTGGAGTCTTAAAAGTCGTCGCAAACCTGGACGCGGTTTATTCCCGCATTATCAATCGGGCCGTCGTGATTCTTATCAGCAACGCCATCAAGACGATCTTGGTGGCGGGGTTCATGCTATTGATTTTTCACCTCATCGTTACCCGGCATCTAATGCATATCGCCGACTTCGTCTCCAATATTTCCTTGGGCCAATCCTTTGAGCCTTTGAAGCTGAATCGTCGCTCAGCCGATGGTCGCAAGGAGGACGAACTGGAAAAAGTCGTCAATTCCATAAACGATGCGGCCACCCGGGTTATTAGGTATTTCTCCAGGGCTCAGAAAGCGGAGAAAGCGCAGCGGCAAAGCGAGGAAAGCCTCCGCACGACCCTAAACTCTATCGGCGATGCGGTGATCGCTACCGATATTTCCGGCAACATCATCCTCATGAACCCAATTGCCGAGGCGCTGACCGGTTACAAATTAGAAGAGGCCGTTGGCGAGCATCTGGACCAAATTTTCCATATCGTTAACGCCAAAACCAGGAAGCCGGCCTTCAGCCCGGTCGATACGGTTCTCGCAAAAGGCAAGATCGTCGGCTTGGCCAACCACACCACCCTGATCGCAAAGGATGGGGCCGAATACCAGATCGCCGATTCGGCTTCGCCCATTCGCGATAACGCCAATAACATCACCGGCGTCGTGCTGGTGTTCCGGGACGTGACCGAGGACTATGCAATTCGGGAGGACCTCCACAACGCTCTTGTTGACGCCGAACGGGCCAACGAAGCCAAGTCGGAATTCCTGGCTTCCATGAGCCACGAGTTGCGAACGCCCATGAACGCCGTTCTAGGCTATGCCCAGATGCTGCAACTCGATCCCAAGAACCCTCTTTCATCAGCCCAGAACATGCATGTCGAGAACATCCTTCTAGGGGGCAGTCATCTCCTCGAACTCATCAATGAGGTTCTTGATCTGGCCAGAATCGAGGCCGACCATGTTTCTCTTTCCCTGGAGAAGGTGAACGCCAACAAAGTTGCGGCTGACTGTGTGGATTTATCCACTCCCCTTGGCAAACAGAGAGGGATAAAAATCATCGATCAATTCAGCAGCGGACCGTTGGCTCATCTTCGCACCGACCGAATTCGGCTCATACAGGTCCTGATCAACCTCCTCTCCAATGCGGTTAAATTCAATAAAGATGGCGGAACGGTGACCGTGGATGGCCGGAAAACGGGCGACGGTTTCTTGCGCATCTCCGTGACGGACACCGGCATTGGCATTGCCAAAGAGGACTTTGTCGGCGTTTTCCAGATGTTCCACCGCCTGGGCGCGGACCCGATGATCGCGAGAGAAGGCACCGGCATCGGCCTGACCGTGACCAAGCTGCTGGTGGAGCGAATGGCCGGACGGGTCGGCTTCGAGAGCGAGGAAGGCGTCGGCAGCACGTTCTGGATTGAACTTCCCTTGAACTCAAATAAAAAGGTGCTCATCTGGGCCGATAACGTGTGCGTCGGCGTCGACGCCATGGACAAAGACCATCAGGCTATTTTTCGCCTGCTAAACAAACTTACGTATCGAACCAATGGCGATGCGGGTTTGGACGAGGCCGTCGAGGAGTTGATGGATTACACCCATTACCACTTCCGGCGGGAGGAAGCGATCATGGGGGTTTGCAACTATCCTAACCTGAAAAAGCACTGCGGCCTGCACCGGAAATTTATCGTCAAGGTGAACGATCTTTCCGAGAAATGGCGCAAGGACCGCGATCCGAAAAGGCTCCACAACCTTCGGAAGTTTCTGCGGGACTGGTGGATAGATCATATCGTAAATGTAGACGCCGAAACTTCCCAATACGCCAAAGGGAAGGAACAAGACATTCGGCTGATTCTGGAAAGTCTCAGATAACCCTGCCGAGCAGGCTACACATCGCCGCGCCAGGGCGATATTCAATTCATATAGACTTTCCGATTGCCCGTAATTTAAGGGGCGCTTTCAATTAAAGGCTCCCCTTAAGCCATCATGAAACTCTAAATCGCGTGATCCGCCTCCCTTTTCGTGTTATAAAAGGCGCTGCGCTTCTAATTGGCAGGGAGGATGATATGGGCACGTACATTTCAGAGATCACGCCTTTGCCGACCGGCTCCGTCGCCAGACCGGACGGGGCGCGGCGGGGCGTCGCCGCTCCGCCCGAGAGAATCGATCCCACCTTGCGCGCCTTTATTGATGCGGGTCCCAACTTCGCCGTGCGCATGGACGAGAAACTGAAGATCGCAAAGGGCAAAGCCGAAGCGCTGGAGAAGGAGTTTGACGAGCAGCGCGCCAAGGCGGCCAAGGAACGCTTGGCCCAGATCGACAAATTGCTCGCCGCCTACTTGCTGGTGGCCCAGATCGCCGCAGCCATGGGCGACGTGGCCATGGCCGAACAGATTTCAGACCGGGTCGCGGAGCTGGTCAATTCCGCCGGACCCGGCATCAAGACCCTTCGCGCCGGCATGAAGGCCGATGATAACACCGGTCCGCAGGCGCTGGTCGACGCCTACAAGAACCTGACCTGGCGGGTCAACGGCCTGACGGCCAAGGCCCGCGGCTTCTCCGCCCTGGTCGCCACCGCCTACCGGGTGGCCGAGAGCAAGGAGGATTCGGACGCCCCGGGGCGCATCGAACGCGCCGCCGACGGACTTATCGAGGCCCTTGGCGGACCGCCGGCCCTTGAGGGCGCGCGCATCGAAACGTCCGTTTAGAACGCCTCGCCGACGCTACGGTTTGTCGGTATGTTCTTTCTTTGCGCCGTCGTCGTGACCGGCATCCTCTGCATGGTCCTCAGGTGCGCTTTCGCCGCCGCCGTGTCCATGGTCCATCATCTTCAAGACCCCTTTCGTCAGGTCCTTTTTGCTGAAAGAATGCCGGGACTCGTCGTCATGGACGAAGGCGATGATGTCCGCCAATTCGTCTCCCGTGAGTAAAATTTGCTCGCCGAAGGCTTCTTCCTGGGCGGCCAGCATGCCCGGTGCGCTGTTCCACATCTTGGCGGCGAAATCGAAAAGGCTGATATTGCCCAATTCCGTATGATCGTCCATGGCGGGCGCATCTTGGCCGCCGACGCCGTTGACGGAGTGACAGGCGATGCATCCCTTGTTAACGAAAGTTTTCTTTCCACGTTCCGGATTCATCTTCGGCATCAGCAATTGCGTATTTTGACCTGCGACATCGTGCTCATGTCTATTGGCCGAGGCGGGAACGGTGAGATGAAAGGCCAGAGATGCGGCGAGCGAAAAAACGGTGATCTTATTTATTGTCATATACGGATTCCTTCGGCAGATCAATTATCGGCTGTTTCTATGGTGAAATATAAGTATTAAAAAATCTTATACAACATACTTTCTCATAACTTATCCAGAATTTTAGGGACGCCTTAATTACATCTTTCCAACCGGGGCGCGGGCTTTTTGGATTTGCGGGTCGCGGTTTCCGGCGGCGCGGTTTTTTTGCATCTTGGCGGTCGCTTTGAGGCCAAAGGCGAAGCCGTGGGCTTTGTTGTTCTCCACGGTGTTTTTCTTGAATCCGCCCTTTCCGCCGTCCAGCACGAGAACGCCGTGCTCCATGTTTTCGTCGATGTTGTTTTCCGACATCAGGGTGTCGCCGCCGGGGCCGATGACGACGCCGGAATAGGCGTTGCCGATGATGGTGTTGCGCTGGCTTTCCAGCGGGCTGGAGACGCTGGGATGAAGGATTATGGTGCCCCCGGACAACCCCTTGCCCACATAGTCGTTGGCGTCGCCGAGGACTTCCAAGGTCAGGCCCTTGACCGCGAAAGCGCCCAGCGATTGCCCGGCGGTGCCGCGCAAGCGCACCGTCAGGTGTCCGGCGGCCAAGCCGCTCATCCCGTAGCGGCGCGTAATCAGCGATGAAATCCGGGTGCCGACGGCCCGGTGCGTATTGCGCACCGAATAGGTGAGCTGCATCTTTTCCCCGGCATGGAGCAGATGCTGGGCGTCTTCTATCATTCGCGCGTCCAGGGTGTCGGGCACCTCGTTGCGGCCTTTCATGGTGCAGCGCGCCGGGAAGGGACCGGGGTCCGGCTTGGCGAGCAGCGGGTTGAGGTCGAGATCGTCCAGGTTTTCGGCGCCGCGGATGACCTGTTGCAAAAGTTCCGTCCGGCCGATGATTTCGTCGAGGGTCTTGACCCCGAGAGAGGCCAGGATTTCGGCTACTTCCTCGGCCAGGAAAGTGAACAGGTTGACCACTTTTTCAGGGGTGCCGGTGAATTTCTCGCGCAAGTCCGGATTTTGGGTGCAGACCCCCACCGGACAGGTGTTGGAATGGCACTGGCGGACCATGATGCAGCCCATGGCG
>CAJXGZ010000108.1 GCA_913053795.1 uncultured Rhodospirillales bacterium
GTTGCCGGAGGCGCCCGATAATGCCGGGACGCCTGACCCCGCCGTTCCGGACTCCTTGGACCTTCGGCCTTTGCTGGAGGATATAAAGATGGGGAAGCCTCCTGTAGAATGAGCCATATAACGGGGGGCGAACGCCCTTTAGCGTCGTCAAAACAATACGCTGGGAAGCCACGTGGCCAAGGCCGGGGGGGACGAAGGGAGGGGGCCGCAATCAATCTTGATGCGCCCTAAAACCCCTGCATGATCATGTCGATGGCGTTGATGATCTCGAAGTGGCGGGGCTCCAGCGACGCCACGGGCGTTTTCAGAATGGACAAGGGTACTGTGGCGAGAAACTGTGTGACCATGATGACGTCCTCCCCGCCGACCTGGAATGTTGGATTAAGCCGCTTGGCTGGACGTGGCGCGTCATTAAACGCCATCAGCGGAACAACGACCCGCGTATTCAGGTGCTTCAGAAGATCGGCCTGAACATCAAGCAGATACCCCGCGCCATCCGGATTTTGGTAAACATCGAAACGCGTCATCAAAATTGCCGGTATCGGGCAAGCGGAAGCCCATGCTTCTCCACATATTCATTGGAGCTTTCCAACGCGGCCTTGTTCTCATGCAGCCACTGTCCAGCCATTTTCTCGTTGATCGCCCGGGCAATCCCCAGTTCGGCAGCGTGGGAGAGATTGATCTTGAGCGCCTTGGCCGTCGCCAGAAATTCGCTGTTGATGGACAGGTTGGTCGCCCGTTTTGGGGCCGTTTTTAAATTTGTCAAACGCATGAGATTCTTCCGTTATGATTTCTAATCATATGCGCATATATATGCACATGTCAATGCGCATTGACGTGTTTCGTGTGATGTCAACAGCATTCCCAGAGGCTTTTCAAGGCTGGGGGCAATCATCAAAATCGGAAGATAGACATAATACAGTGTTGACACCGAAAAACATGGACACACCTGCCCGCCTTGTCCACGCCACAAAGTTGGTGGCTCAAGAAAGGGGAGTTGAATTCAGCACTATAGTCTTAAGGGCGTTTCGCCTTATCAAAAACAAGGGGCGAACGCCCTTTAGCGTCGTCAAAACAAGACGCTGGGAAGCCACGTTGCCAAGGCCGGGAACGCCGCCACCAGGGCCAGGCCGACGACCTGTATGGCGACGAAGGGGGCGGCGCCGCGGTAGATGTCCATGGTCGTGACGTTGTCCGGGGCCACCCCGCGCAGATAAAACAGGGCGAAGCCGAAGGGCGGCGTCAGAAAACTTGTTTGCAGGTTGATGGCGATCATCACCCCCAACCACACCGGACTGATGTCGAATTGCAGCAGGATCGGTCCGACGATGGGAACCACCACGAAAATGATCTCGATGAAATCGAGGAAAAATCCCAACACGAACATCACCAGCATCACCGCCAGAACGGCGCTGAAGGCGCCGCCGGGCAGATCGTGAAGGAATTTCGAGATCATGTCGTCGCCGCCGAACCCCCTGAACACCAGGGAAAAAACCGAGGCGCCCAGCAGGATCACGAAAACCATGGTGCTGATGCGGGTGGCCGAGCGCATGACGTCCTTCAAGACATCCATGCTCAGGCGTTTGCGCAGCAGGGCGATCAGCATGGCTCCGGCGGCGCCGACGGCCGCCGACTCAGTTGGCGTGGCGACGCCGGCGAGAATAGAGCCCAGCACGCCGAAGATCAGCAGCGCCGGCGGCAGCAGAACCGTGATCACTTGCCGCGCCAGCATGCCCTCCCGGGGCTTTGGCGATATGGGGCAGGCCTTGGGCCTCAGATAGCCGGTAACGACAACCCACCCCATGTAAAGAACGACCAGCAATACGCCTGGGATAAAGGCCCCGGCGAACAGGTCGATGACCGACACCGGCTCCGGCGCCCAGTTTCCGATGGCCCGCTGGGCCTCGGCGTAGGAGCCCTGGAGAACGTCGCCCAGAAGCACCAGGATGATGGACGGCGGGATAATCTGTCCCAATGTTCCGGAAGCGCAGATTATACCGCAGGACAGCTTTTTATCGTAGCCGGCTTTCAGCATGGTCGGCAGGCTGAGCAGTCCCATGGTCACCACGGTGGCGCCGACGATGCCGGTGGAGGCCGCCAGCAGCATGCCGACGAAAATCACCGACAATCCCATTCCGCCGCGAAGGCGGCCGAACAGAAGACTCATGGTCTCCAGCAATTGCTCGGCGATCTTGGCGCGCTCCAGCATGACTCCCATGAAGATGAACAAAGGCACGGCGACCAGCACCGGATTGACCATGATTCCGAAATAACGCGACGGCAGGACGCCGAACAGCGACAAATCGAAGGCGCCGAACAAGGAGCCGGCGAAAGCGAATGCGAATGCGGTTCCGGCCAGGGTGAAGGCCACCGGAAACCCCAGCATCAAAAGGCCGCAGACAGACAGAAACATGAGGAGACTTAAGGTTTGGGCGTCCAAGGACTATTCCCCCCTCTCGCCGGTCAGCGTCAACAATGAACGGCCGGCCAGGGACAGCCCCTGTAGACCAACCAGCAAGCAGAAAACCCAGATCACCGATTTCAGAAGAAAAAGCGCCGGAAGGCCGCCGGCCTCGCGGGATTCTTCTAGCCTGCTCCAGGATTCGACGATATACGCCTCACTGGTAACGGCGGACAGGACGATCACCGGAAGTAACAGAAAAAGCGCGCCGAAAAGGTCGGCCCAAGCTTTATAGCGCCTTGACGCCGATCTATAGAAGATGTCGACGCGCACATGGTCGTCATGCAGAAGGGTGTAGCCGGCGGCCATCATGAAGACGGTCCCGTGCATCCAAACGTAGGACTCCTGCATCCACACCCAGCCGACGGAGAAGGCGTAGCGCAAAACCACCACCATGAAGGTGACGAGCACCATCAACAGGGTCAGCCAGGACACGCCCCGCCCTATGGCCTCGTTGAGGCGATCCACATATTTTACGAATGCCGCAATGCGCCGCATGGGGACGCCTTTAACTCATGTGTCAGGAAAACTTGTTCGTGCGTGGAAATCCCTTGGGCGGCAGGCGTCCCGCCTGGGCGCGCTTGCCGATGAATTCATCGATATTGGTCTCGGCGCTCACCCCCCGGCCCGTTTTCCAGGTCAGGCCGTCTTTTAGTTTCATGGTCTTGACGTCGGACAGGCCGTCTTTGGCGTAGCGCTGGAAGATGACCCCCCTGCCCCGGCTCATGACCGGAACCTCGTCAAGACGGAAAATCAGGAGCTTTCCGCAGCAGCCGATCACCGCAACCGCGTCGTCGCCCTCCTCTATGGGGGTAACCACGGCGGTCTCCTCGCCTTCGCCAAGGTTTAGGATTTGCTTGCCGTTGCGGGTCTGGGCGATGACTTCGTTCTCCTCGGCGACGAAGCCGCGGCCCTTGTCGGAGGCGACAATGTGGCGGCGGCCCGGCTGGTGGACGAACATGGCGATGATATCGTGGCCGTTGGTAAGATCGATCATCAGGCGCAGCGGCTCGCCATGGCCGCGCCCGCTCGGAAGCTTGTCGCAGCCGATGGTGTAGAAGCGTCCGTTGGTGGCCGGCAACACCAGCTTGTCGGTTGTCTGGGCGAGCATGGCGAATCTGGCCCGGTCGCCTTCCTTGTATTTGGCCTCGGAAAAATCGGCCGTATGCCCTTTGATCCCGCGGATCCAGCCTTTCTCCGAGCAAAGCACGGTGATCGGCTCGCGCTCGATCATGGCCTCCATGGGCACAGGCGCCGCCGAGGGCGGCTCGCCGATCTCGGTGCGGCGCTTGTCGGCGGCGAACTGCTTCTTGGTCTCCGTTATTTCCTCGGCAATGGCCTTCCAGCGCAGCTTTTCATCGCCGAGAAGGGCCTCCAAGCCGGTCTTTTCGTCGCTGAGGCGCTTGTTTTCCTTTTTGATCTCCATCTCTTCAAGTTTGCGCAATTGGCGCAGCCGCATGTTGAGGATGGCCTCGGCCTGGACGTCATTGAGCTTAAAACTGCGCATCATCAGGGCCTTGGCGTCGTCCTCTTCGCGGATGATGCGGATGACTTCGTCCAGATTAAGATAGGCGATAAGAAAACCGGCTAAAATTTCAAGGCGATGCTCGATTTTATTTAGGCGGTGATTGAAGCGGCGCACAAGAACGTCATGCCGGTGATCGAGAAAAGCGGCCAGCGCTTCGCGCAGGTTCATGACTCTTGGCGTGGTGTTGGCGTCCAAGACGTTCAGGTTAAGGCCGAAGCGGGTGTCCATGTCGGTCTGGCGGAAGAGCTGCTCCATCAGCATTTCAGGCTCCACCGCGCGGTTCTTGGGCTCCAGAACAATGCGCAATTCAAACGCCGATTCATCGAGGATATCGTTCAACAACGGCAGTTTGCGCAGGGCCAGCAACTCGGCGATTTTCTCGATGAGCCGTGATTTTTGGACTTGGTAAGGAATTTCGGTGACCACAATCTGGTATTGGCCGCGGCTTAGCTTCTCCATTTCCCATTTGGCGCGCACGCGAAACCCGCCGCGTCCCGTGCGGTACGCCTCGATGATGCTGTCTGGGGATTCCACCAATACGCCGCCGGTGGGGAAATCCGGACCGGGAATCATCGCCGCCAGCTTGTCGAAGGTGGCGTTGGGAAATTTGATCAAGTGGAGCAGCGCATCGCATAATTCGCCCACATTGTGCGGGGGAATATTGGTGGCCATGCCGACGGCGATGCCGGCGGCGCCGTTGGCCAGCAAATTGGGGAAGCGGGCCGGAAGCACCACCGGCTCGTTTTCCTCGCCGTCATAGGTTTCCCGGAAATCGACGGCGTCCTCGTCGATGCCTTCCAGCAAAGCCCAGGCGACCTCGGTCAGCCGCGCCTCGGTGTAACGCATGGCCGCCGCGTTGTCGCCGTCGATGCTGCCGAAATTACCCTGGCCGTCGACCAAAGGATAACGTACGGCGAATTCCTGAGCCAAACGCACCAGCGCATCGTAAACGGCGGTGTCGCCGTGAGGATGGTATTTACCGATGACGTCGCCGACCACGCGGGCGCATTTCTTGAAGCCGGACTTCGGGTCCAGCTTGAGTTGCCGCATGGCGAAAAGAAGACGCCTGTGAACCGGCTTCAGGCCGTCGCGCACGTCGGGCAAGGAGCGCGACTTGATGGTGGACAGCGCATAAGCGAGGTAACGCTCGCCAAGGGCGTCGGCGAGACGTGTTTCGCGAATCTCTTCCTTGGGCGCCTTGCCGCTCATGAGCCCCTCACACAATAAACCATACTGGCACTATATATAGTATCCAGGCTTTGAAAAGAGGCAATTTGTAGCGTAAACGAGTTTATTTTCTGGAAAACCTGTCGGCCAAGCGCAAGCGCGCCGGGGGAATGCCGGGGCCGTGATGGCCGAAAACATGGCGGTCAAGGAAATAACCGGTAAGGTTCAAGCCGTTGACCACATCCCGCGGGGCGCCCTCGCCGCCGGCGTTGAGCAAAAACGCCGGCAACGGCAAGAGCGATTTTTTGTAGGGCTCCCCCGCCGACAGGGATACGGCCCGCCCGGACTTGGGAGAGACGTAGGCCAACTGGCCGTTTGCGCCAGTGGCGGCGCACCGGCTTAAATCCAAGCCAAACCCCAATTCCTTAAGCAAACCCATCTCCCATTTAACGTAGACGGAGGGCCAGGACTCACTCTCAAGGGTCTCAAGGAACACTGACAATCCCTCGAAAACGGCGGAATGGGGCTGGCGCTCGGGCAACGACGCCTCGCACACCGCGCAAGCGGCGCTAATGGCCGCCAAACGTAACGGATCGTCGAGAAACGGCGCGGCTCCGGCGCGAATAACCTCAAGCGCGTAGGCGCCAAGATGTTCGGACAATCGGGCGCGCCACGTGGCCTTGAGAAGGTTTCCCGGCTCCAGGACGCCGCGATGGCGCTTGCCTAAGCCGCCGCGCACCAGCCCGGCGTGGGCGCCGTGGTCGCGAGTCAGCAGGCAGGCGATGGCCGAAGTCTCGCCATGGCTCCGCGCCGAAAGAACAATGCCTTCGTCCGTCCAGTCCATGGAAACAGCTTACCCTATCTTATTTCTATTAACGAGCATGGTTTTAGAGGTTAAATGGGTCGAAATAACACGATTTCCGGATTAACGTAAAAAAAATTGGCGATTATTGGGGGGTAAAAGCGAAAAAACGCTTCTTACGTCCATAAAACGATGGTTCATGCGTTAAAATCCAGCCCCCAATCACGATATCTCTCCTGATCGTCTCCCCATTTCTCTCTGACCTTGACGAAAAGGAAAAGGTGAACGTCATGGCCGAAAATTTCCTTCAACTCCTTGCGGGACGCCTCGCCGATGGATTTGATGCGGCCGCCGCCCTTGCCCAGGATGATTGCTTTCTGGGTGGGGCGCTCGATGTAAATGACTTGTGAAATTTTGACGCTTCCATCCTCCTTCTCATGCCATTCCTCGGTCTCCACGGCGGACGCGTAGGGAAGTTCCTGGCGGAGCTGAAGATAGAGCTTTTCCCGTGTAATTTCAGCGGCTAACAGGCGTTGAGGCATGTCGGAAATTTGGTCTTCCGGGAAATGCCAAGGCCCTTTCGGCGCGTGACCGGCCAAATGGGCCAACAGGTCTCCGACGCCGTTTCCGCTTAGGGCCGACACCATGAAGGTCTCAGAGAATATCCCCTCCTCATTCAATTGCGCCGCCAGGGTCAGCAGCGCCGGTTTTTTCGTGACGTCGATTTTATTGAGGACAAGCATAATCCGCGGAAAGTTATCCACAGTTTTCCCGCGTTTTTTCAAACCTTCGATAATTTTACGCGTGTTTGAATCCACGCCGCTATTGGCATCTACTAGTAGAAGGATAACATCGCCGTCCGAGGCTCCTCCCCACGCCGCCGCCACCATGGCCCTGTCGAGGCGGCGCCGGGGCTCGAAAATGCCCGGAGTGTCGATGAAGACGAGTTGTGAGAGGTCTTCAATGCAAATTCCAAGAACGCGCGCGCGGGTGGTCTGGGCCTTGGGGGAAACAATGGTCACCTTGGCCCCGACGAATCGATTGACCAAAGTGGATTTGCCGACGTTGGGGGCGCCGACAACGGCTATGAACTCACAACGGGAATCAACGCAACCCTCTGTCATATCAGGATTTTTTCTCAATAATCGCGAGCATGGCTTGCGCCGCGTCTTGTTCCGCCACGCGTTTGGATGAGCCGGATCCCGGCGCCGCCTGGAACCCCTCAATGACCACCTCGACAGAAAAAACAGGCGCGTGATCTTTCCCTTCCCGGCTGATTTGCATGTAGGCCGGTAGCGCCAAACCGCGTCCCTGCGCCCATTCCTGAAGGGCCGTCTTGGGGTCCTTCGGCGGCCTTAAATCCTCGTCCATGAGGGGGGACCAGTACCGAAGAATAAACGTTTCCGCCGCTTTCACGCCGCCGTCCAGGTAAAGGGCGGCGATCAGCGCCTCGCAGGCGTCCGCCATAAGGTTGGGATTGCCGCGCCCTCCGGCCTGCTCCTCGGATTTAGACATGACCATGTGTTCGCAAAGTCCCATCTCCAAGGCTACCCGCGTCAAGGCCTCGCGCCGGACCAAAGCCGCATGGCGTCTGGAAAGCTCCCCCTCTTCCTCGCTTTCGAAGCGGGAGAACAAAACCCGGGCCATCACAAGCCCAAGCACGCGGTCGCCTAAGAATTCCAGACGTTGGTTGGATAATATGCGGTCGCGTGTGGTGCTGGAATGGGTGAGAGCCTGCTTCAGGAGTTCGGGGCGTGAAAATTCATGTCCCAGATTTTTTACAAAGGTTTCGTAATTATCCGCCATCTGGCCTTATACCAACTTGCATAAATAAACACCCATTGTGA
>CAJXGZ010000109.1 GCA_913053795.1 uncultured Rhodospirillales bacterium
TCAAGGGAGGGATTTGCAGATTGACCACGTTAAGGCGGTAGAGCAAATCTTCGCGAAAATTTCCCTTTTGCACCTCTTCAACCAGATTGCGGTTGGAGGTGGCGACGATGCGCACATCCACCTTGACCGGCCTGGAGCCGCCGACCCGGTCAATCTCGCGCTCCTGGACGGCGCGCAACAGCTTGGCTTGCAGGCGGATGTCCATTTCGCTGATTTCATCCAACAGCAAGGTGCCGCCGTTGGCCTCTTCGAACTTGCCGATGCGCCGCGCCACGGCGCCCGTGAAGGACCCCTTTTCGTGGCCGAAGAGTTCGGATTCCAGAAGGTTTTCAGGGATCGCCGCGCAGTTGACGGCGATGAAGCGCCCACCAGAACGGCGGCTTTTTTCATGGAGGTAGCGGGCCAGCAACTCCTTGCCGGTTCCCGATTCGCCGGTGACCAGGACGCTTGCGTCGCTGGGGGCGATTTGATCGGCCATTTTCAGCACTTGCGCCAACGCCTCGTCCTTGAAGACGATGGGATGGTTTTCTTCGCTGACGGCGGTCAGCACGGCGGCGATGATATCGGTGCTGGGCGGCAGGGGGATATACTCCCTGGCGCCGGCCTTAATGGCGCGAACCGCGGCCTGGGTGTCGTTACCGATGCCGCAAGCAACGACGGGCGTGTTGATTCGCTCTGACTTCATGTTTTGAATCAGGGCGCCCACGTCCCACTTGACATCGATCATCACCAGGTCGGCGCCCTGTCCCGACCTGAGCGTCGCCAAGCCGCTTTCAATGTCGTCCGCCTGCAGCACTTGCGCGCCGCGGGAAATGGCGATTTGGCTTGCGCTTCCGAGTTGGCCGTCAAGGGCGCCGATGATGAGTAAACGCATTTTCAAACTCTAATTAATCGAAGTACTGCACGCGCTTGGAAGGCGGCAACACGCTGTTAAGCAACATCTCAAGCCTGCGGGGGTTCTCCTGTCTGCCGATGGACGCCGCTCCCATCAGGTAAACGTTGCTGACCAGGGTTTCCTCCGCTGAATTACGCTCCAGCTTGGACGCCAAGGGCAAAAAAACCATGTTGGCCAGCACAGCGCCGTAAAACGTGGTCAGCAAAGCCACCGCCATGCTTGGGCCGATGGTGGATGGGTCCTCAAGATTGCCGAGCATCTGCACCAAGCCGATAAGGGTGCCGATAAGACCCATGGCTGGAGCGAACTCGCCCGCTCTGCGCAAGACGCCGGTGCTTTTGATGTGGCGCTGGATGGTGGCCTGTATGTCACGGCGCATGATGGCCTCCACCTCCTCGCCCGGCGTGCCGTCGACGACCATGGCGACGCCTTTGTGCATGAACGGCTCGCTTGCGATGGAATCGAGAATTTTCTGGAGCGACAGGACGCCCTGCTTGCGGGCCATTTCGGCGATCCGCAACACCTGAATGGCGGCGTCGGAGGGATCGCGGGCGCCGTAAAAGACGGTCTTCATGATCACCTTGAAAGTGTGCCCGATCTCGGAGAAGGAAAAACACATTGTGGTGACGGCGAAGGTGCCGCCGATGACGATCAGCACCGAGGGGGGATTAATGAAGGACTTGGGATCGCCGCCTAGGACAATCGCCGAAATAACAAGCCCAAAACCACATAAGAGACCGATGACCGTGGCCAAATCCATAGTGGTTTTGGCCGCTTTCACTTGAATTTCCGGGTTAGGTTTCGGAGTTTCGTTCGCCATGATCCGTTGTCTCGTCCTGTGCTATATTCGATCGGTTTTAATGATTTCCGTCATCGTTACGCCGAGACGCTCATCGACGACCACCACTTCTCCGCGGGCCACCAAGCGATTGTTGACGTAGATATCGATGGCCTCGCCCACCTTTCGGTCCAGTTCAATCACGGCGCCGCGTCCCAGTTTGAGAAGCTGGTTCACCTGCATGGAGGATTTTCCAAGCACGGCGGAAACCTGCACGGGAATGTCGTAGATCGCCTCCAGCCCTTGGGGACCTTCGGATTCGTCAAAGTCAGGCGGGGACGGCGTTGAATCCGGGACGGTCTCGGCTGGCGTCCCAGACGCTTCATCATCCAAATCGGTTAGTTCGAGATTTGTTTTTCCCGAAGCATCCTCTTCCACCGCGGCTTCGTCTTCTTCAGCCATAAACGACTCCCAAGATTAAAGGTCAATCACCTTCAGTTTCAATCGACGTCTCTGTTTCATCCGTATCCGCAACTCCGTTTGCTTCCCCTGGAGTTTCCTTGGCCGGCTCCCCTGGCGGCTCCACGGCCTCGGCGGCGGCGCTTTCCGGTTTACCCCCTAAGTTGCGTTCAATAATTTCATCAATCTCCCGCCACACGGATTCCATATTGCGTTCAGCGCCTCCGTTGCCCCATTCAACCCGGCAATCGCCCACGGGCAATTCAGTGCAGGCTTGTAGAATTATGTCTCCATGGAAATTTCCACTCTGGCGCATGGCGTCGATCCGCTCAGCCAGTTGTTCGTGAATTTGCTCGTTTGTGCGCACCACCAGGCGAGGCTCATCGATAACCTTTTCCAGGACCGACTCAACCATCCGCTGGACTTCGCCGAGGGCGTTGCGTTCGCCTAAGTCAGGCAGCACCTTGCGGGACACGGCAAGGGCCGCTGAGACGGCGTCACGGGCGGCGGCGGCATTGGCCTCTTTCTGGTTTTCGAAGATTACATTCAAGTTTTCCGCCATCTTCGCCAATGTTTCCAAGACCTGCTTTTCAATCTCGCCCGAGGCCTCGCGAACGCCTTCTTCCTTGCCGGCGTCGAAACCCGCATCAAAGGAAATTTCCAGGTATTCTCCCTTGAAAACGGGGTCAATCACTTCAGGCCCGGTTTCCTCGGCAGCTGTTTCCTCCGTAATTTCAACGGGCTTTTCCACAACTTCGAAGTCGTAATCGAAAAGGAACTTTCTTAAAGCCGTCATAACCGTGGCGTCCCGCAGTTTAAAATTAAGAGCCTATCCGAATAACGCGTACAGTATGGCGGGATTATCGATCCATATGACGGCGTTACAAGGCTTTCGGGCATCGTCGCATGGGGTCGATAATTCCGCCGCACTGTACTAATACACCAGTTCATCTTCCTCGCCGCCGGTGGCGATGATGATTTCGCCGGCGTCGGACAGCGCCTTGGCGGCCTGAACGATGGTCGACTGCGCCTCGTCCACATCCTTGAGGCGGACCGCTCCCATGGCCTCCATATCTTCCTTCATCATCTTGCCGGCGCGTTCCGACATGTTCTTGAAGAACAGCTCCTTGACATCGTCCGAGCCGCCCTTCAGGGCCAGCGCCAACTGATCCTTCTCGACTTGGCGCAGCAAGACCTGAACGCCGGCCATATCCAGCTTGGCGAGATCGTCAAAGGTGAACATCAGGGACTTGATCTTCTCCGCCGATTCCCGGTTGCGCTCTTCCAAAGCCGTTATGAAACGGTTCTCGGTATTGCGATCGAGGCTATTGAAGATATCCGCCATCATCTCGTGGGAATCGCGTCTGGCCGTGCGCGCCAAGTTGCTCATGAATTCCGAGCGCAAGGTTTTCTCGACGTTGTCAAGGACCTCTTTTTGCACCGCCTCCATGCGCAACATACGCATGATCACCTCCATGGAGAAGCTTTCGGGCAACTGGGCCAAAACCTTCGCGGCGTGGTCCGACTTGATCTTGGAAAGCACCACAGCAACCGTTTGCGGATACTCGTTCTTGAAGTAGTTGGCGAGCACCGCTTCGTTGACGTTATCAAGCTTGTCCCACATGGTGCGTCCGGCGGGGCCGCGGATTTCCTCCATGATCTGATCGACGCGTTCGTCCGGGAGGCTGGCGTACAAAAGACGTTCGGTGGTGTCGAAAGTGCCGGTCAGGGAGCTGCCGCCGCCGGAGAGCTTGTCGGCGAATTCCACGAACAGGCGCTCGACGACGGCGGCGCTGACGCTGCCGAGGCCGGACATTGTCTGGGACATATCCCGGATTTCCTCATCGTCCATCTGCTCGAACAAGGAGGCGGTGTGCTCCTGGCCCAGGGCGAGCAGGAAAATGGCCGCTTTTTGAGGCCCCGATAACGAGCGTGAATCTTCTTTTACCCTAGCCATGATTCAATTCTAACCTAGCTTTCCTGATACATCCAGGAGCGTAAGATGGAAAGCGCCTCATCGGGGTGTTTATCGACGATTTCGCCCACTTTTTTCACCGACGAGGCCTTGACCCGGCCTTCGACGCGGTCAATATCGATCAGTTCCTCGAATTGCTCCTCCTCTACAGGCGCTATTTCGCCGGGCGCGGGCGCCGGAGCGCCAAGGGCCGGCGTCAGCGCCGTTTCAGCCAAAAGCTTGCCATCGGGACCGACGGTGACGCCCGTTGGCATGGATTCGAATGCGCGGCTGACCAGCGGACGAACCACCAGCAGGATAACCAGGATCGCCACGATGCCCAACACCAGGAATTCTGCGATGCGAAGCAGGTCGTTCTTATCCATGCCGAAGAACAGCTCAAGCGGCTTTTCCTCATCGATGACGGGATCGGAGAATTCCATGTTGAGCACTTCAAGGGTGTCGCCCCTGTCGGCGTTGATGCCGATGGCGCTGCGAACCAGCGTCGCCAGCTGCTCCATCTCGGCGTCGGACCTCTTCTTATAGGAGATATCTCCGGTGGTCTTGTCTTTGGCGCGAATGCCGTCCACCAGAACGGCCACCGAAAGGCGCTTTAAGACGCCGGCCTCGCGCACATGTTTTATGATCTTCTTGGAGATTTCGTAATTAACGGTTTCCTCGATGCGGTTGAGGGCGGTCTTGGCGACGGCGCCCGTGGCCCCGGCGCCCAGGCTTGGGTCGGGGAGATTGCCGCCGACTCCCACCGCCTGATTGGCGTCGGCCTCGTTGGAGGTTGATGTTTCCTCGACGTTTTGCGTGCCGCGCACCACTTGTCCGTCAGGATCAAACTTTTCCTCGGTGGTGTCGATGCGGTCGAAATCCATCTCCGCCGACACCTCGGCGCGCACCATGCCGAACCCAACCGTTTTTTCAAGCAACCCCTCGATGGTGCGGGCCAAGCGGCTTTCAAGTTTGTGCTTGCGCTCCTCGGCCTTGGCCGTCGCCGCGCCGGCCGAGCCGGCGCCCGGCTCGTCAAAACCGCGCGCCAAAAGAGAGCCCTTGCTGTCAACAATGGAAATGCGCGTTGGCCGCAATCCGGGAATTGCGGCCGCCACTAAATGCTGAATGGCCAAAACTTGTTCAGTGCTCAGCCTGACCGCCCCTCCCATCTTGAGGATGATGGAGGCGCTCGGCTGTTGTCTCTGCCTGCTGAAAAGCTCCCGTTTGGGCAGCACCAGATGGACGCGCGCCGAACGCACCGTATCCAGCGAGCCGATGGTGCGGGCCAACTCGCCCTCCATGGCGCGCACAAGATTGATGTTCTGAACGAAGTTGGTGGTGCCCAGCTTGTTGGCGGCGTCAAAAATCTCGTATCCGATGGTGCCGCCGCTCGGCAGGCCCTGGTTGGCCATGTTCATGCGGACATTCAGAACATTTTCGCCGGGAACGTAAATCTGGGAATTGTTGGCCTTGATTTCATAAGGAATGTTCTGGCTTTCAAGCTGAGCGACGATGCTTGATGAATCGGACATGTTCAGGTCGCCATACAGCAACGCCATATGAGGCGCCGCCAATCGGGTGGTGAGGTAAATGAAAAATCCGATCAATCCTATGCCGACGACGCCCATGACGGCGAGGCGCTTGGCGCCAAGATTGCGGATAGCCTGTGTTAATGTTTCCACTATCGTCCCCTAGTTCAGCGTTAAAAGGGCTGCCCACGTCCATGTTATGTGGGGATAAATCCTGTTAGACGCCCATAGGGTAACGCTCTGTTGGTGAAAAAGGGGTTAACAGTTCGGCAAAATTTGCCTAGTGGGCAATTTATTTGGCCAAGAGTCTTTTAAAGCCCGTGATATTTTTTGTACCAGGCGACGAAGCGGGGGACGCCTTCCTCTATTGTGGTGGCCGGCTCATAGCCGAAATCGCGCCGGGTTTCGGAGATATCGGCGTAGGTTTCCTTGACGTCGCCCAACTGCATGGGTCTGAATTCGATCTCGGCCTTCTTCCCCAGCGCCTTTTCGATCAAGGCGATAAAATCCATTAAATTTTCCGAGCGGTTGTTGCCGATATTGTAAATCCGGTTTGACGTTTCATTTCCCGCCGCCGCCGGCGGATTGTCCAGGCAGCGCAGCACGCCGTTGACGATGTCGTCGATATAGGTGAAGTCGCGCTTCATGTCGCCGTCATTAAAAACAAGGATCGGCTGGCCGGATATAATTTTTTGCACGAAAATATAGGCCGCCATGTCGGGCCGCCCCCAAGGTCCGTAAACTGTAAAGAACCGCAAGCCCGTCTGCGGCAGACCGTAGAGATGGGTGTAGGCGTGGCTGATCATTTCCATGGATTTCTTGGTGGCGCCATAAATCGACAGCGGCGAATCGGTGCGATCAGCGACGGAAAAGGGCATGA
This sequence comes from uncultured Rhodospirillales bacterium, assembly GCA_913053795.1. Classification (GTDB taxonomy): domain Bacteria; phylum Pseudomonadota; class Alphaproteobacteria; order Rhodospirillales; family 2-02-FULL-58-16; genus CAJXGZ01. The sequence continues at coordinate 6,496 of CAJXGZ010000109.1, forward strand.
CGTTATTGCCCCCATAGACCGATGAAGAGGATGCGTAAACAAGGTGCTTTAAATTTTCCAGCCTGCGACAGGCTTCAAGGAGCACTAGGTGCCCATCGATGTTGGTGCGCGTATAGATATAGGGATCGACCAACGAATGGCGGACGCCGGCCTGGGCCGCCAGATGAATGACGCGGCCGATGTCCTTGTGCGCCGACACCAAGTCCGTGACGCCGCCGCGCTCGGCGACATCAAGGCGCATGAAGGAAAACGCCTGCTGTTCTTGCAGAATGTTAAGGCGCGCCTCCTTCAGGGAGACGTCGTAGTAGTCGTTGAGGTCGTCTGCGCCGATAACCCGCTCGCCCCGCTTAAGAAGCGCGTTGGAGACGTGAAAGCCAATGAAACCGGCGGCGCCGGTGACCAGAATCGTCATGAGTTTATTCTTTTCATAATTAGGCCGCCGAAAATATAACCGTTGGCGGCGCGGAAATCACGCCCTAAGAACATAAAATAATCCAGGAAATATTTATTCCCGCCGCCTTCGGTCCTGGGTAACTTTGTTCCATGCTCTTGGCCGCCGCCCGACCGATCCTTTCTTATTTTTGCGAATTCATTGCGTAAGAAGCATGCGGATATTTCATTTAAATCAAGGGCTTGATATGACAGGGAAGTATTTTCGCCCATGGTCAAGGCCGCTTCGTTCCAAATCGAATACACCCGTTTCCTTGACCCCTCGGGCCAAGAGGCGCAGCCTCTTCCTTCTTTCGCCGAAGACCCCGCCATTTTGATTTCCCTTTACCTGAGCATGGCGTTGACGCGCACCTTCGACGCCGGCTGCAAGGCGGCGCCGGACTTGAACGTCTGGTGCGACGGAAAAGAAATGTCCCATCGTCTGCTCGACAAGATCGATTTAGGGATCGCCGTCAACACCAAGGACGGATTGTTCGTTCCGGTCCTTCGCGACGTCGGGAGCCGGGACGCCGCCGATTTGCTGGAAGGACTTGAACGCCTAAAGGCCGACGTCAAGGCCCGTACGGTCCCGGCCGGAGAGCTGCGCGGCCAAACCATTACGCTCTCCAACTTCGGCTCCCTCGCCGGACGCTATTCCGCCATGATTGTGGTGCCGCCCCAGGTGGCCATTCTCGGGGCCGGACGCATCATGGACACGGTGCGGGCGGTCAAGGGCAAGCCGCAAGTGCGGCGCGCGCTGCCCCTGTCGCTGACCTTCGACCACCGCGCCGTCACCGGCGGCGAGGCGGCGCAATTCCTGGCTGCCGCCATC
>CAJXGZ010000110.1 GCA_913053795.1 uncultured Rhodospirillales bacterium
CCGTAATTCGTCACCGTAATTCACCCAAAGTAAACTGTCACCGTAATTCCTCACCGTAATTCACCGTAATTCTGTCACCGTAATTGGTCACCGTAATTACCGTAATTCCACCGTAATTCAGGCCGCAAGCGCGGCCCGCCGGTTATCCGGCGCCCCCGCGGAGGCGTTTACGCCGTGAGCGACAAATAAGCGCCCTAACTCTTTTTAGGGCGCAGCGCGTGTTTTTCGAGCAGGCGTTCGGCGTGGGAGAGGTTTTTCTTGGCGATGGCGGCCATTTTTTCGGCGCCGTGGTCCTTGTAGAAATCGTGGGCCTTTTGGAAGGCCTCGGCGGCTTCCGTCAGGGGCGACAGGTCCTTCTTGAGCTTTCCGAGCAGAAACAGCGCCGAACCCAGGTTGTTCTGGGTGGCCGCCCATTGCAGGGGGGCGCTTTTTTTTGTCCGCACCTCAAGGGCCGAGCGGCAGGCGTTGGCGGCTTTCTCCAGCACTTCCGGGTTGCGGTGCTGCTCGCCCAGAATTTGCGCCGCCTGAGCGAAGTTGTTCAAGGCCTCGGCCCACAACCGGGGCGAATTGGCGCGGGAGAAAACCTGGAGGGCGTTTTGGAAGGCGGCGAGCGCCTGCTTGATCAGTTCGGTGTCGCCGCTGATCAGGTCAAGCTTGTAGAGCGTCATCCCAAGGCGGTTTTGGGTGGCCGCCCATTCGAAGGGATGGGTTTCCTTGGCGAGTTCCTTCAGGGCTTCGCTGAAGGCGTCGGCGGCGGCGTTGAGAACCTCTTCATCGCCCGAGCGTTCGGCCATCGCCTGCAGGACCGCGCCCAGGTGCTTATGGGTGAGCGCCCAATCCAGGGCCGAGTCTTCGCGCGACATGCCTTCCAGGGCCTTGCGGTAGGTTTGCGCCGCCATCTGGTAAAGATCGGGGGAGCCCAGCCGCGCCGACTCGCGGGCCATGGCGTTGCCCAGGCACATATGGATGGCGGCGCGCTCGCGCGTCGTCAGGTCCTTGGGCAGGTTCTTAACGACGGCTATGGCGGCGGCGAGGGTTTCCTCCTGGAGCAGGGCCAATCCGCGGCTTTTGGTTTCGTCTTTCGGCGTCGCCGCGGCGAGGCTGACGGCGAGCAGGAGCGCCGCGAACTCCGGCCCGAAGCCGACGGGCAGGTTAAGGGTGGTGGACGGGCTGAAAAGTCCCGGAATGTCCTCGTCCTCCGTTTCCGCCGAGACGAACTTAAGGTGCAGCGTCGTTCCCGGCCGCGGAATGTCGCCCCATATGAGAAGATCGGCCCCGGCCTCGGCCAGCCATTGGCGGGCGAGGGCGGTGACGGCCGCCGGATTGCCGCCGAATCCAGGAGGGAGGGTTTGTTTCAAGGCGCGTGCGCGCAGTCTTCTTCGCCCCCCCAGGGCGGCGACCAAATGCTGGGTCTGTTCTTCGGCCGCTTCCTTGACGTCGCCGGGAAGAATGGCCACCCGGACTTCCATGCGCCCCGGTCGCGCGCCCAGGTTCAAGGCTCCGAACAGACGTTGAAAAACGCCCGTTGACGCGGCCCCGGCTTCTTGTTTCGCCGGTGCGCCGTTGTTGCCGTCGTCTGGGGGGGGGAGAACCTTGACGACCGCCGCCCCTACGGCGCGCGCAGTGGCGGCGCGCAGGCCGTTTTCCAGACTTTCCTTTCCGCCGAAGGTTTGGCCCGGATTGAGCAGGGCCAGCCTCAGCCGTCCCTTGGCGCCGATTCTGGAGAGCTCCACCGCGCCTTTCATGACCTCATAGGCCTCGCCGCCCGGATCGTTCTCAAGGAAAATGACGTCGCCGTCACGAAAATCGCGTTTTGTCATGGGCGGTCAGCATCTCGAATAAGTAACGGTTAATTAAGCATTAGTCCGTGAAAATACACCTGTAATATGTTGCCCGCCATTGGCTAAAGGGTCAACATTAACACTGGGTAACAACATTTTTTTGACGTTTTGTTGCGTCTTGCTCCGCACTCCCGCGAACCTTATGATCGGCGGGGTATGGGTTTATGGGTGATTCCTTAGCATGAAATCCTTGATGGGTTCCTTTTTTTGGCGACTGGGCGCGTTTGCGCTTGCGGCGTTGGCGCTGGGCGGCTTCGACGTCAAGGCGGCCAGCGGCCTTTATGATTTCAACGGTTATTTCCAAGAAACCCATCCGTTCACCGTACGGAACGCGCCCACGCCCTACGGGGCTCCCCCCCAACAATACGGGGCTCCCCCCCAACAATACGGGGCTCCCCCCCAGCAATACGGGGCTCCCCCCCAGCAATACGGGGCTCCCCCTCAGCAATACGGGGCTCCCCCTCAGCAATACGGCGCTCCTCCCCAACAATACGGAGATCCTTCCGCTCAAGGCTGGGGCGGCGCGCCTCAATACGGGGCTTCGCCCGTTCAGGCTCAAGCTCCCGGCGCCCCGCGGTTTAAGTTCAACGACGCGCCGGAAGCCAAGCCCGCCAGTGAAGGCTGGAATGGAATATCCGAAATTCGCCTCGGCGTCTTGGCCCACGACGAGGGGCCGTTCAGCCGTCGTAAGGAGAAAGGCGCCGACGTCAATCTGGCCATATTGTTCAACTCGCCGGATTTCCTTGGCGTTATCTGGTCGCCGCGCCCTCAAATCGGCGGCAACTACAGCACCAGCAAAGACACCTCCCAAGCCTATTTAGGCATTGTTTGGGAGTGGGACTTCTGGGAAAACTATTTCTTCGGTTTCGGCTGGGGCGGCGCCTATCACAGCGGCAAGACGAGAACCGAAGAACGGACGCGGAAGGAGTTGGGATGCAAGTTTTTGTTCCGCGAGGACTTCGACCTGGGATACAAATTCAACGAAAACCATAGACTCATGCTGCACTTCGACCATATCTCCAACGCCAAGCTGTGCAGCACCAACGAGGGCCTCGAAAATATCGGCATTCGCTATGGCTACAAATTTTAGCGAAAGCTTTCCTTCCATACCCGGGGCCTACGCCCTGATCATCGACATTCCAAAGGCCTTTCGCCCGTCCATTCCCACCCTCGCCGGCGCCGTTCTTCAGCCGGGGCGTTATTTGTACGCCGGCAGCGCCAACGGTCCCGGCGGCGTCGGCGCGCGCATCCGGCGGCATACGAGGGAAAAAAGCCCCAGCACTGGCACGTCGACCGCCTGACCAACGCCTTCGGCGTCGCCAAGGCCCTGGCCTTTGATAAGGGCGTCTCGGAGTGCGCCCTTATCGAGAAGGCGTTGAAATGGCCGGGGACGGAGACTCCCCTCAAGGGGTTCGGCTCCTCCGATTGCGGAAAATGCCCGGCGCACCTGGTGAAACTGCCGGATGATTTTAATCTGCCGGAAGCGTGCCGGCCAGTTCGAGGAATGCGCGGATTTTATCCGGGCATTTGACGCCGTGCGATATTTCCACGCCCGAGGACACGTCCACCGCTCTCGCGCCGCTGGTGGCGATCGCCGTTTCCAGGTTGCCGACGTTGAGGCCGCCGGCCAGCAGCCAGGGTTTTTTCCATGTCCGCCCATGGATCAAGTTCCAGTCAAAGGCCAGGGCGTTGCCGCCGGGCAAGGCGGCGCCCCCCTGTGACCCCCCGGGGGCCAGCGCGTCGAACAGCAGCATGTCGGCCGCCGCTTCGTAGGTTTGGGCGATCTCCACGTCTTCGGGCTTGTCGACGAAGACGCACTTGATGACGGGCAGGCCGAAACGCGCCTTGATCTCGGCAACCCTTTCCGGAACCTCGCTTCCGTGAAGTTGCAGCATATCGAGAAAGCCGCCGGAGACGATTTCCCGCAAGGTCTTGTCATCGGGATTGACCGCCAGCCCCACCTTATTGACATGCTTTGGAACGCCCGCCGCCAGCGCGTCCGCCTCCTCGGGCGTCACCATGCGCGGCGACGGCGGATAAAAGACAAACCCCACGTACTTGGCCCCGCCCTCAACGGCGGCGGCCACCGTCTCCGCCGTGCTCAAGCCGCAGATTTTTACGTCGATGGTCATGGGTCAGGTCCAGACAATCCGAACGTCATAGGAATCGAACGCCTTGTCATGGGTGATTAATGTCAAGTCCTCCATCCGCGCCTGAGCGATAAGCATGCGATCAAACGGATCGTCGTGATGGCGGGGAAGCCGTCCAGCGGCGGCCCCATGGGCTAAGGAAATTGGCAAGGGAGCGAAACGGTCTTCCGTCTCGAGCGATTCGGGAAAGTTTTCATCCTCTAGATCAAGCTTGCCCAACGCAGCCTTGATTGATATCTCCCAGGTCGAAGCCGCACTGACGAAAGCGCTGTTGCGGGGGCCGCCGATCAAGGCGCGCGCCCTGCCGCTTAAGCGCAACCCGCCCTCCAGCCACCAAAGAAGAACATGGGTGTCAAGCAAAAGCCTCATGTCTACTCCCCGCTGAACGCCCGCTGAATGGCTTCCGGCAAGGGCGCATCGAAATCATCGGACACGCGAAGCCGTCCTCTAAGACGTCCAGGGTTGCGCGCCTTTGACGTTTCGTCCAGGGCCACCAGCTTGGCGACCGGGGCTCCGGCCTTGGCGATAACGACTTCTTCACCAGCCATGACCTGTTCTAAAAGCCGTGACAAATGGGTCTTCGCTTGGTGAATGTTATAGGTTTTCATAACAAATCGCCCAACTTGACTAAGTTTAGTCTAGTTTAGGCATATTTACGCCATTATGTCAAGCAAACCGGCCCAATTCCGCAACGATCCGCGCCGCCGCTTCGGCGGGGTTGTCGGAGGCGGTTATGGGCCGTCCCACGACCAGGTAGTCTGCGCCCGCCGCCAGCGCCTGGGATGGAGTCATAACGCGCTTCTGGCCGCCGCCCCCGGACAAGGCGGCCCAGGCGGGACGAATGCCGGGGGTCGCCAGTTTGAAATGGGGTCCAAGGTCCTTCCTCAGGGTTTCAGCCTCGCGCGCCGAGCAGACCACGCCGTCAAGGCCGCAATCCTTGGCCAAGGCCGCCAACCGGCGCACATGATCAATAACGGGTCCCTCAACCCCTGTTTGGCTCAAGTCGCCCGCGTCCATGGACGTCAGAACGGTCACCGCCAGCATGAGAGGGCGTTCTGGTCCGGCTTGGGCCGCCGCCTCCGCCGCCGCCTTCATCATCGCCGCGCCGCCCGAAGCGTGCACGTTGAGCATGAAGGGCTTCAAGGGAAGCGCCGCCCGCACCGCGGCGGCCACCGTGTTGGGAATGTCGTAAAATTTGAGGTCGAGGAATACCGGCAAGCCGACGGCGGAAACCCGCGCCACGCCTTGGGGGCCGTTGGCGGTGAAAAATTCCTTACCCAGCTTGACGCCGCCCAGCTTGACGCCATTTGCGGCGCCCTTGAGTTGGCCGGCCAACGCCACGGCGCCGTCAACCTCGGTCGTATCGAGGGCGGTGAAAAGGCGCTGATGGGGCTTAAGTCCGCTCATGGGGCGATCTATAGCAGAATCAGGAGCAAAGCGCCATTAAGCCGCCTTGTCGGGGGCGGGGAGGGCCTGGTTGGGGGTGGGACTGTTAAGGAGGGTGTCGTTTTTCTCCTCCAATTTAGTCAGTTTGTCGCGCAGATTGGCCGCCTCGCGCGCCGCCGCCTTCGCCCTCTTCGCTTCGGCGCGCGCCCGCGATCGCGCCCCAGAACGTGCTGAGGCTCCGGAAATCCAGGCGGCCGCCGCGCCGAACAAAAATCCCAAGACGGCGCCGACAAGCACGACGGCGAACAAGGGCGGCTCCATGGCGAAGGGCAGCGGCCACAACTCCAGCGTCACCGGCGCACGGTTGGAGACGGAAAAAACGATGATGAAAAGCGCCAACGGCGCCAAGATGATCCACGAAAGCAATTTCACCATCTGGGTTATCCCGTATCTGGATTATCCCGTTCAGGAACCGGCGTTCAGCCTCTCGCGAAGTTTCTTTCCGGTTTTGAAATAGGGAATATACTTCGCCGAAACGTCCACCGCCTCGCCGGTCCTGGGGTTGCGCCCAATGCGGGGGCCGCGGTTCTTGACCGAAAAAGCCCCGAAGCCGCGAAGTTCAACGCGGTTGCCGATGGCCAGCGCGTTGGTGATTTCCTCGAAAACCGTGGTGACGATACGCTCAACATCCCGGTGGTAAAGATGAGGATTGGCTTCGGCAAGACGCGCGATCAACTCCGATTTAGTCATTTCTCTCCCCTTCGTTTAAATGCGCCCCAGTATTTTAGCGTACATCAGGTTGCCAAAGCGAGATCAGGCCGTCAAGCGTAAGTCGTTCAGAAAAAAGTGTTTTTCCGACGGTGAGGTCGAGAATATCCGACCAAAACAGACTTTTGCGCTTGATTTCCACGTTTTTCATGGGAATCGACTCCGGAATCTTATGGGCCTCGGCGAGCCACTTGCGCGCCTCGGGCTCGCCGCCGATGGCGTCCACAAGGCCGTTCTCCAAGGCTTGACGGCCCGTGAAAATCCGGCCGTCGGACAACTTCATCGCCTCGGCGCGGTCCATTTTCCGCCGTTCGGCGACCAAATCGACGAACATGTTGAAAAGGTCCATGACCACATCCTTGGTCGCTTCACGGGCCTCCGGGGTAAAGGGCTCCAAGGGGTTGGGCTGCGCCTTCAGGGGGTGGCTTTTCACGCTTTCGGGCTTGACGCCGATCTTGGCCAACAGCTCGGTCATATCCGCCGTCTGCATGAGAACGCCGATGGAGCCGGTGACCGTTCCCTCCCGCGCGAAAATATATTCGGCGGCCAGGGCCGTCATGTAGCCGGCCGAGGCGGCGACGCCGCCCATCAAGGTAATCACCGGCTTTTTTTCGCCCACGTCCTTGAGCTTATGGTAGAGGGCCTCGCCGCCGACCACGGTTCCGCCGGGGCTGTTGATGTAGACGACCAGCGCCTTGGCCGTATTGTCCTCGGCGACCTTTTTAAGGGCTTCGTCGCGCTCATAGTCCTCCAGGATAAGGCCGCTGACGTTGAGGCGGGCCACATGGTTCTCGCCGACCAGGCCGCCGCCGGAACGTCCGGAAACCACGGCCACCGCCACCACGGCCACTGCAATGGTGAACAGCCGCCAGAACGTCAGCTTCCGCTTGAGGCGGCGTCTATCTAAAATTTGGTCGACGTTCAACGGCATATTCCTAAGACCCTTCCTCCTCGGCTTTGCCGGTTTTCTTGGCGGGCGTCTTTTTCGCGGTCGTCTTTTTGGCGGGTGGTTTTTTCGCCGCGGCTTTTTTGGCGGGGGCCTTTTTGGCGGCTTCCTTCTTGGCGGGCGCCTTCTTGGCCACCGTCTTTTTGGCCGGCTTGGCCTTCTTGGAGGATTCCTTTTTCTCCTTCAGCGCTTCGCCAAGAATGTCGCCAAGGCGGGCGCCGGAATCGGAAGAGCCGTATTCGGCCATGGCCTTCTTTTCCTCTTCGACTTCGCGGGCCTTGATGGACAAGGTGAGGCGGCGGCCGCTTTTGTCCACCTGGGTGATCTTGGCGTCGACCTTTTCGCCGGCGGCGAAACGGTCGGGCCGCTGTTCACTGCGCTCGCGCGCCAGCTCGCCCTTTCGGATAAAGCCCGGAATCGAATCGTGGACCATCACCTCGATGCCGCCATCGACGACGCCGGTGATGGCGCAGGTGACGATGACGCCCTTCTTGATCTTGCCCAGGCTGGATTCGAAGGGGTCCTCGGAAAGCTGCTTGAGGCCGAGGCTGATCCGCTCCTTGGCCACGTCCACGTCAAGCACCTTGGCCTTGACCATATCGCCTTTTTTAAAATCGTTCAGGGCCTCCTCGCCGGATTTGGACCAGGACAGGTCGGACAGGTG
>CAJXGZ010000111.1 GCA_913053795.1 uncultured Rhodospirillales bacterium
AATCGTGCCCCCAGGTCGCGTACGACCTGGGCCACCCGGCCAAGATCGCGGTGATTTTTTTCACATTGTGGAGAACCATCGCCCCCTTCCGGCGGTCTAAGATAGCGGAGGCATTGGTAAGGCAATGGGCTTGACCAAGAGTGATGCGGCGCTGCTGTCCGAAGGCGGCGCTGTTGGCGACCTTCAACACCCTCGCCGAGAGCGCCATGTCCAACTCGATGCCGCCGAAATCACCGAGATCGACCCTTTCCGCCTCCTGGACCAGGTCCGGATCGAGACCATCCACGTATTTGCCGAGCAAATGCGGATGGATACTACCCACCACAGCGCGCCGCGCCTTGATGATCTCGCCGCCAATGGAGGCCAAGGGCAACAGCGTGTTCACCGCCGAGCCCATCATCGACGCGAGCAATGTGTGAAAGACGCTGGGCCGTCTCTTAACCGGAAAAACACAGCGCCAAGCCTCCGACCCAAGAAGCTGGTTGAGCGGATCAAAGGCGCAAATCAACAACATGGCGAACCCGGCCTCGGCCAGCAAGCCGGCCACGGCTTGCATCCCCTGCCACGCCACAAGCAGGCCGACGATGGATAACCCGACGGTAAGACTGATAATGGATTTGGTGTTCATGCGTCTATAAATTAAGGAGTTAACAGTGACTTATTTGATTAAGATCTGATGGGTGAAGGCGTCGCCGTCGCTCACCGTAACCTTTTTAAAGCCGAGCATCTTCAACAAGTCAAGAAACGTGAAATAGCTCTCGACGCTGTATTTTTTGAAAATCTCCGTGTCGCGCACCGATGAGGTCATTGTCGCCAGCAAGGCGCGCGCCCGGTAGATGGTGTTCAGGCGGCCCTCCTCGTTACTTACGATAATCAATTTTTCCGCCTGGTCGCCTTTAACGAAAATCGACGCCGGGAGGGGGTAGGGACGACTCAGCATGGCGTTAACCATGGTTACGACGAATTCGATGCGCTTGCGCCGGTCCATGTCCTCCAGGACCCTGGCGCGCGCCGTATAGGTTTCGATGTTGGCGGGCTTGGGATAGTAATAGCCCACATGCCTGTCTTCTTTCGCCAAGGCGCCGCCGGCGTAAAGGACGAAAACCGCGAACAGCGCCAATCCGCCCGTAACCACGTTTTTTATCATTCTTTTTCCCTCCCCCTTCTAGGATTAAGTGGACGGCCTGAAGTTTCGGTTGGCGCCCGATTTCTCTTGTCCCTCTGTTTTGTCATCTCCGGACGCCGCGGCGTCCGGATTCTCCTTGGCGGCCTTGGCGGCTCTTTTCGCCTCCAAGGCTTCCTGTTTCGCGCGAAGCAAAGCCGTATTTTGGGCGACTTTGCGTTGGGTTTTCACGACCACGACAATGATCAAAAAAAGAACTATCAAAGCCAGACCCGCGAAGATGCTGAGCATGATATTAGAGTCCATGGGGCCTTTCCATTAAACGAGATTAATCATGGGTGACGCCGTTATACCGTATCTTCACTCTCCACTTCCAGCGCTACGAATTGAGCGAGCGCTTTCTTTTGCCGCGCGGCTAAAGCTTTCTCGTCGAAATCGTCGATCAGGTCATGGAACATGCCGTGCCAATTGATCTTAGCCTTGAGACGCAGGAACACGCTTCCCAGCCCAATGGCGGCGCGATCCACCAGCACGAACTCGCGTGCCGGGGGCGGCTTGACGCCGCCGAGGCGGCGCAGCTGGGCGTGGACCTTCGCCGCCTCGGCGGCCCCGAAAATGCCGGCGTCCGACTCCTGGATGGGGCGCTTGCGGTCGTCCAGCAGCGGCGCGTAGATGAATAAGGCCCACTGGTTAAGGACGCCAACCATCTCGCGGCTCAAGCCCTCGAAGCCCCAGCCCTCGTAAGCGTGGACCGCCAGCTCCTCATCGCCGTCGCGCAAGGCCTTGTAGAGGTCGATGACGCCCTTAACGAAGCTCGGCTTGAAGATGCGGACGCAGCCGAAGTCCAGCAGGTTGATGGAGCAATCGGGCCGCGCCGTGTAGTTGCCCATATGGGGGTCGCCATGGATGACGCCGTAGTTATAGAACGGCGCGTACCAGGCGCGGAACATGTTGAGGGCGATGCGGTTGCGGCTTTCCAGGCCGCCGCCGACGAAGGTCCGCAAGGGCGCGCCGTCGAGCCAGTTCATGCACAGAAGGCGGTCCGTGCTGAGTTCGCTGACGGGAGCGGGAACATGCACCCCCGGCTCTTCCCTCAGCATGTGTTGATAGAGAACCATGTTGCGGGCCTCGCGCCCGTAGTCCAGCTCCTCGCGCAGGCGCTCGGAAAGTTCGGCGTGGACGCCCTCCGGGTCGATGGAGCGGTCATAGCGGCGGTAGAGGGCGAAGGCCAGCTTAAGCTGGCGCAAGTCGGCTTCCACCACCGACGCCATGTCGGGGTACTGCAGCTTGCAGGCGAGCAGGGCGCCGTCGAGAGACACCGCCCGGTGCACCTGGCCGAGCGAGGCGGCGGCCGCGGCTTGGCGTTCGAAGGAGGCGAAGCGGCTTTCCCAGTCCTCGCCCAGTTCGGTTTTCATGCGGCGCTTGACGAAGGGCCAGCCCATGGACGGCGCGTCGGCTTGCAGCTTGGTCAGCTCGACGGCGAACTCATGGGGCAGGGCGTCGGGAACGGTGGACAGAATTTGCGCCACCTTCATCAGCGGTCCCTTAAGCCCGCCCAGCGCCGCCCTCAGATCAGAGGCGTTGAGGGCTTCGGCGATTGAGTCTCCGCGAAGGCGCCCGCCGACGGCGCGGGCCGCGAATCCCCCCACCGCCGCGCCGACGCGGACGTAGCGCTTGGCGCGTCCGGCGATGGTCCCAGAGGAAGACTTGGCGCCCATTGTCACATCGCCTCCAGCTCGTCGATAAAGGCGGAAACGACGCTTAATCCCCGCTTCCAGAAACCGGAGTCCGAGGCGTCCAAACCAAAGGGCGCCAGCAGCTCCTTGTGGCGCAGCGTTCCGCCGGCCCGCAGCATGTCCAGGTATTTGTCCTGAAATCCTTCCTCGCCATCCTGAAAAACCCCATAAAGCGAGTTCACCAGACAATCGCCGAAGGCGTAGGCGTAAACGTAGAACGGGGTGTGCACGAAGTGGGGGATGTAGGCCCAGAAGTTGCGGTAGCCCTCATCGAAGCGGATGGCGGGACCGAGGCTGGCGCGCTGCGCCTCCATCCAGGCGCCGCCCAACTGTTCGGCGCTGAGTTCGCCCTCCTTACGCTGGTCATGGACCCGGGTTTCGAACTCATGGAAGGCGATCTGGCGCACCACCGTGTTCAGCATGTCCTCCACCTTGGCGGCCAGCAGGACGCGGCGGCGGGCGGCGTCGTCCTCGCCGTCCAGCATGGCGCGGAAGGCGAGCATCTCGCCGAACACGGAAGCGGTCTCGGCCAGGGTCAGCGGCGTCTCCGCCATCAGCGCCCCCTGGTCCGCCGACAACATCTGGTGGACGCCGTGCCCCAGTTCATGGGCCAGGGTCATGACGTCGCGCGCCTTGCCGTGGAAGTTCATCAGAATGTAGGGATGGGCCGAGGGCACCGTGGGGTGGGAAAAGGCGCCCGAGTCCTTGCCGGGGCGCAAGGCGGCGTCGATCCAGTTGCCGTCGAAAAAGCGCCGGGCGGCGGCCGCCATGACGGGGGAAAAGGCGGCGTAGGCGCCGAGAACCAAATCCCGGGCCTGGTCCCAGGAATATCGTTTGCCGCCGCCGCCGGGCAGCGGCGCGTTGCGGTCCCAGTAGTCCAGGACGTCAACGCCGAACCACCGCGCCTTGAGCCGGTAATAGCGGTGAGCCAGATCGGGGGAGGCGTCCCGCACCGACCCCACCAGGGCCTCCACCACGTCGTCCTCCACCTGATTGCCCAGGTTGCGCCCGGACACCGGGCGCGGGTAGTTGCGCCAGGCGTCCTCCACTTCCTTGTCTTTGGCGAGCGTATTGGTAATCAGGGTCAGCAGGCGGATTTCGCCCTTGAGCCCGGCCCCCAGCGCCTTCGCCGCCTTGCGCCGTAGCTCCCCGTCCTCGTCCGACAGCAGGTTGAGGGTATCGGAAATGGTCCGCTCCTCTCCGTCCACGGAAAAACGCATATGGGCGAAGGTCTCCTCGAACAGACGGCCCCAGGCGGTGCGCCCGGAGGGGGATTTCTCGTGCAGCAGTTTTTCCAGGTCGTCGGAAAGCTGGTGCTCGCGAAAGACGCGCACGTCCCGCACCCAGGGCCGGTAGCGTCCGGCTTCCGGCGCCGCCAATTGGGCCTCCAGCACGGAATCATCCAAGCGGTTGAGCTCCAGGGTGAAAAACAGGGTGTGGGTGGAAATATCCGTGGCCCGCTCCCTGATCCCCTGCATGAATCGCCCCGAGCCGGGGTCGGCGGCGTCGGCGGCGAACAACAACTGGGCGTAGCTGGTCGCCTTGCCGAGAAGTTCGCTGAGAGCCTCATATTCGGCGATCGCCGCGCCCAGCCCGGCGCCGTCCAGCTTCGCCAGCTTTCCCCGGTAGCGCCGGGCGAAGTCCTCGGCCCGCTTCGCCGCCTCATCGAGGCCGGCGGCCAGCGCCTTATCCTCCGGCCCCGCATAGAGGTGGGAGAGATCCCACTCGGGAAGTTTCTCAGCCGCGCCGCTCATGAAAATTCACCTTCTCTTTAAAAAAAATCCATTTCTAATTATAGTCCTTCATGGCCCTCTATAGACATTTATGGTCATTTATGGTCATTTGGCTTTTTTCAAACCTTGTTTTACGCAGAAAGAACATGAAGTGAATATATAGGACTGTACAAAGGATGTCAAGGCCTATTTAGGATTATTTAACCGCAAAAGACGCAGAGAAGGGGTCAGGTCTTGAATGTTGAATTAAGGCTTATTTTGACCTGAAGAAAGTTCAACATTCAAGACCTGACCCCTTTTGTAATCGACTCTCCATGCCTCGATTGTCCGTCTGGCGTCTTCGAGGCTGGTGAACCAGTGTTCGTTGAGGCACTCGTCGCGGAAACGCCCGTTGAAGCTTTCAATGAAGGCGTTTTGAATAGGTTTTCCGGGTTCAATAAAGTGCAGCCTGACGCCGTTGCGATAGGCCCATTCGTCGAGCGCTTTGCCGGTTAGTTCGGGGCCGTTGTCGACCACGATCTCTTGGGGCAACCCGCGCGTCTCCGCCAAACGATCCAGAACCCGCACCACACGAGCGCCGGGGATCGAGCTGTCCACCTCGATGGCCGGACATTCCCGGCTAAAACCATCGATGATGTTCAGGCAGCGCAGACGCCGCCCAGAGCTGAGGGCGTCATGCTGGAAATCCATGGACCAGCGTTGATTGACGGCATCGGGAATCAACATGGGCCGCCGCTCGGCGGCAGCGATCCGTTTACGTTTACGCTTTCTCACTTGCAGACCCTCTTCTTGGTAAATCCGCCGCACCCGTTTGTGATTGACTGCCCAGCCCTCACGGCGCAGCAAGACATGAAGGCGGCGATAGCCGAACCGACGCCGCTCGGCGGCCAGTTCCATAATGCGCCGCCGCAACGCGCCATCATCAGGAGACTTGGCAATGTATTGCCAAGTGGAAAGACCGAGACCGGCCAACCGGCAGGACCGGCGCTGGGACAGCCCATGCGCCGAAACCAGGCGGGAAACAACGCCCCGCTTTCCGGTTGGCCTCACCACTTTTTTGAAACAACATCCTTCAAGGCGGCGTTGTCCAACATCGCTTCGGCCAGCAGCTTCTTTAGTTTGGCGTTCTCAGATTCAAGAGACTTCAGACGGCGGGCTTCAGACACGTCCATGCCGCCGAACTTCGACTTCCAGCGGTAAAAAGTCTGCTCCGAAATACCGTGGCGGCGGATGATCTCCTTCACCTTCGCGCCGGCCTCCTGCTCGCGCAGAACACCGATGATCTGTTCTTCCGTAAATCGTTTCTTCATATCGTCCTCCGTGGTTAAATTAACGGAGAACTCTCATTCGCGGTGACTCAGTTTTTGGGGGGCAGGTCAAAATTGACCCCACCCCCCCTACAGCCGATGCATCATCAGCCTTTTAATCTCGGCGATGGCGAGGGCGGGGTTTAGGCCCTTGGGGCAGGTGGCGGTGCAGTTCATGATGGTGTGGCAGCGGTAAAGCCTAAACGGGTCCTCGATGTTGTCGAGGCGCTCGCCGGCGTATTCGTCGCGGGAATCGGCGATCCAGCGGTAGGCCTGAAGCAGCACCGCCGGCCCCAAATAGCCGCGCTCGCCGTTCCACCAGTAGCTGGGGCAGCTGGTGGAGCAGCAAAAGCACAGCACGCACTCCCACAGGCCGTCCAGCTCCTCGCGCTCCTCCAGGCTTTGCGGGCGTTCGTGATCGGGGGGGGCGGGCGACACCGTGCGCATCCAAGGCGTAATCGAGGCGTATTGGGCGTAAGGCGTCGAAAGATCGCACACCAGGTCCTTGATCACCGGCAAGTGGGGCAGCGGATAGATGTTGACGTCGCCTTCGATGCCGGTAATGGCCTTGGTGCAAGCCAAGGTGTTCAGCCCGTCGATGTTGAAGGCGCACGAGCCGCACACGCCCTCGCGGCAGGAGCGTCGGAAGGCGAGGGTCGAATCGATCTCGTTCTTGATCTTTATGAGGACGTCCAGAACCATGGGGCCGCATTTGGCCAGGTCGATCTCGAAGGAGTCGAGCCGGGGGTTGGCGTCGCCGTCCGGATCGTAGCGGTAGATGTTGAAGCGCCGCACCCGCTTGGCCCCTTCCGGCGCCGCATGGGCCGCGCCTTTTTCGACTCTGGAATCGGAAGGAAGATTGAATTGCACCATTGTTGGCTCTCCCTGGGACTAATAGACCCTGACCTTGGGTTCGATGTAGTCGACTTCGTTGGTCAGCGTATAGGTGTGCACCGGACGGTAGGCGAGGGTGACGTTTCCCTTGCCGTCGATCCGCGCCAGGGTGTGCTTCATCCAATTTTCGTCATCGCGGTCCGGGTAGTCCTCGTGGGCGTGGGCGCCGCGGCTTTCATGGCGCTTCTCGGCCGAGCGAATGGTGGTGAGGGCGCAGATCATCAGGTTCTCCAGCTCCAGCGCCTCGGCGAGATCGGTGTTCCAGATCATGGAGCGGTCGGAGACCTGGATGTCGGCCAGCTTGGCGTTGATTTTATCCATCAAGGCGCAGCCCTTGGCGAGCACCTGGGAAGTCCTGAACACCGAGGCGTTGCCCTGCATGGCGTTTTGCATCTGGTTGCGGATTTCGCTGACCTTGAGGGCGCCCGAGGCGTGGCGCAGCCGGTCCAGCCTGGACAAGGCGAGGTCGGCCGAATCCTTGGGCAACGGGCCTTGCGGCTTTCCGGTCTTGACCAATTCGCCGGCGCGATAAGCGGCGGCGCGCCCGAAAACGACGATATCCAGCAGCGAATTGGTGCCAAGACGGTTGGCGCCGTGCACCGAAACGCAGGCCGCCTCGCCGATGGCCATCAGACCGGCGCAGATGGCGTCGGGACGCTTGTCGGACGGGCGCAGCACTTCGCCGTAAATGTTGGTGGGAATGCCGCCCATGTTGTAATGCACGGTGGGTAAAACCGGAATGGGCTCGCGCGAGGCGTCGACGTTGGCGAAAATCCTTGAGGATTCGGTAATGCCGGGAAGGCGCTTTTGAAGGACCTCGGCGCCCAGATGCTCCAGATGCAGGAAGATATGGTCGCCGATGCCGCCGACCCCCCGGCCATCGCGGATTTCGATGGTCATGGCGCGGCTGACCACGTCGCGCGACGCCAGATCCT
>CAJXGZ010000112.1 GCA_913053795.1 uncultured Rhodospirillales bacterium
AGAGATTTAATAGATGATATTTCGAATTAATTGTTTCAACTATATAAAATAGGATTTGTGGAAACTTTTTAAATGATTTTCAATGCCATCAATTCCCTGTTATTCCGTTAATAAATATTTCTACAAATCCTAAAATCTTTTTAAGAATTCTATCACCTAATTTCTTGCGTTGCAGGACCGATGGTTTCTCTCCTTCAATTAATTCCAGTATTTCATCTCGCAAGGGTTCTCTTTCTGCAAATAGATAGTTTTCTATTAATTTTTGTGTTTTTTCTTTCGATAGATTTTCATCTTTCACCAATTGTTTGAAAGCTTTTTGTTGTTCTTCGTTCCAGAATTTATCAAACTCTTGCGGTATCTCGTTTTCGTCCGGCTCGCGCAGCACATAACCACGCCCCCACACGGTTTCGATGTAATTCTTGCCCCCGGTCGCCACCGAAAGTTTTTTGCGCAGCTTGCAGATAAAGACGTCGATGATTTTCAGTTCCGGCTCGTCCATGCCGCCGTAGAGGTGGTTCAGGAACATCTCCTTGGTGAGGGTCGTTCCCTTGCGCAGGGACAACAGCTCAAGGATGCCGTATTCCTTGCCGGTGAGGTGCACTGGCTGGCCGTCAACCTCCACCGTGTGGGCGTCCAGATTGACGCTCAGCCGCCCGGTTTGAATGATCGAATGGGCGTGCCCCTTGGAACGCCTGACGATGGCCTGGATGCGGGCCAGCAACTCGTCCTTGTTGAAAGGCTTGGTGAGGTAGTCGTCGGCGCCGTAGCCCAGCCCCTTCACCTTCTGCTCGGATTCAGCAAGTCCCGACAGGATCAACACCGGCGTTTCAACGCGGGCGTCGCGCAAACGGCGCAACACCTCCATGCCGTTAATATCGGGAAGCATGATATCCAAGACGATAAGGTCGTAATCGTAAAGCTTGCCGATTTCCAGGCCGTCTTCGCCCATATCGGTTGAATCGACCACCATTCCTTCGGATTTGAGCATCAACTCGATGCCGCGCGCCGTCGATTTGTCGTCCTCGACCAAAAGTATTCGCATGGGAGGCCCCCGCCAGACTCGTTAACGATTGTTAACCATAAAACCGCAAGACATGGTTTTCAAGCCTTCAAAAAAAAAGATTGAACGGAAATTTTGGCGCGCCGTTGCGACCTATGCAACGTCGGCGCTGGCGGGCTCTTCATCGGTTTTATGGGTATCGCCGGATGCCTCCGGCTGCTCCTTCAAGGACAAGTCAACCTGATCAGGCGTGCAGGCGCGAAGAATCGCCCGGGACAGCTTGTCCAGATGATTCGCCTCATTTTCGCCGGACAGATCGGGGGACTCACGGATATCGTCGACCATCGGTATAAGCGTCTGGATCAAATAAGCGGCGTAGGCGTAACTGGTGTGCGAGACCCGCCGGTCGAAGTCTTTCGCCACCCAAGAGAGTCGATCCAAATGTTCATCGAAATCGCCGCCGCCGGTTCTGTCCGCCTCCTCCAGCCTGGGCGCGATGCAGCGCATCGCCCTAGGGGGCGCAACGTAGCGGATGCCCGCCGAATAACGTCAGAATGACCGGTTTTGGCCGGAAAGCGCTCTAAGTCAAATTGGCGGCGGTGGCCGCCTTGATAATTTGGGAGGATTTCCGGAAATCCTTCGGCGTCATTTTTTTGACGATTGTTTGCAGGCGTTTTTTCGCCGCCTCGTGGCCGTTGGCGGCGGCGAGGCTGTGCCAGGCGTGGGCCGACGCCAGGTCCTTGCT
Source organism: uncultured Rhodospirillales bacterium (assembly GCA_913053795.1). GTDB lineage: Bacteria > Pseudomonadota > Alphaproteobacteria > Rhodospirillales > 2-02-FULL-58-16 > CAJXGZ01. Next base: position 1,746 of record CAJXGZ010000112.1, read on the forward strand.
GACCCCTTTTTGCCCCTCGTAAATCAGTCCCAGGGCGTATTGGGCGGCGGCGTCGCCTCTTTTCGCCGCCCGCTTATACCAGTGGGCCGCCGTGATGTTATCCTCCTCGATGCCGAGACCTTCATCGTAATACCAGCCGATGCCGACGATGGCCTTGAGATGGCCTTGTTTGGCGGCGCGCTTATAGAACGCCAGGGCCTTGTGGTCGTCCTTTTTGACGCCTTGGCCCTTGGCGTATCTGTTTCCGAGAACGTATTGCGCGGGGGCGTAGCCCTGTTCGGCTGACAGCCGCAGCAAGCGCAAGGCTTCCTCGTTGTTTTCCTTGACGCCTTGGCCCAAGAAATACATGGAGCCGAGAAGGTGTTGAGCCTCGGGATTTCCGTCTTGAACCAACGGCTGAAGATATTCGAAGGCGAGGCGGTAATTCTTTTGCCTATGGATTTTTTTAGCCTTTTCGATTCCGCCGTCCAATTTAGGCCGGGATCGGAATTCCTGCAAAGACGGAGGGGACGAAGGCCAAAAAGCTTGCTTCTTTTCCGAGCCAAGAGGCTTCGAGTTATCCTTGACGGCCAGGCTGGGTCGCTCAGCGGCCATGCGAAACCACTTATCCGCCTCTTGTTCGTCTTTCAGGACGCCCTTGCCTTCAAAGTAAGCCCAACCAAGATTGAATTGGGCCGAGCGGTTTCCTTGCTCGGCGGACTTCCGCCACAGCGCCACGGCCTTTTCATAGTTAGTGGGAACGCCGCCGCCGTTATAGTAAATCCAGGCAAGATTGAATTGGGCCAAGTCGTCGCCGGCGTTGGCCGACTTTTCATACCATGACAAAGCTTTCTTGATGTTTTTGATGACGCCCTCTCCGCGATAGTACAAGGAGGCTAATCTCCACTGCGCCGTCGCATGCCCCTTTTCCGCCGCCGCCCGCCACCACCTGAATGCTTTTTTATGGTCCTTGACGACATTTTCGCCTTGGTAATACAGCATGCCGAGCAGAACCTGGGCGTTTAAATCGCCCTTTTCGGCGCGTTCAAGGACCTTTTCCGCCATCATCTCATTGGCGGCGGCGCCTTGTTTAACGTCAGCCTCGATGGCGGCGGGTTTATTGCCGGAACCGATGTAGGCGCATCCCGCCGATATCAACAGGACGCCCAGGCAGAGGACGGCGCGCATTGGTTTGGGTTTTTCCACTAGAGCCTGTCCAGCATCTCTTTTGTAATCAGGGTGACGCCGCCTTCGGTGAGATGGAAGCGCTGGGCGTCAAGTTCGGCGTCCTCGCCGACCACCAGCCCCTCGGGAATGCGGCAGTCAAAATTGACGATGGCTTTCTTGAGAACGGCGCCGCGGCCGATGTCGGCGTTGGGCAGGACAACTGAATCCTCGACCAGACAATAAGAGTTCACCCGCACGTTGTTGAACAACAGGGAGCGCCTGACAACGCCGCCGGAAATGATGCACCCGGACGACACCAGGGAGTCAACGGCCAAGCCCCGGCGGTCTTCGTCATCGAAGACGAATTTGGCGGAGGGCCGCTGTTCCTGGTAGGTCCAAACCGGCCAGTTGGCGTCGTAAAGATCAAGCGCCGGGGTCACCGTCGTCAGGTCCATGTTGGCTTTCCAATAGGCGTCGATGGTGCCGACGTCGCGCCAGTAGGGCTCGCCGGCGGCGTCGTTCATGACGCAACTGTCGGCGAAGCGGTGCGCGTACAGCCTGCAACTCCCCACCAAATGAGGCAGCAGGTCCTTTCCGAAGTCGTGGGATGATTCCTTGATTGTCGCGTCGCGATGGAGGTGGCTGAACAGGAAATCGGGGTTAAAGACGTAAATGCCCATGGAGGCGAAGGCGCGGTCGGGACGGTCCGGGATGCAAGGGGGCGTTTGCGGTTTTTCCAGAAAGCTGATGATGGCGTCATCTTCATCAACGCCGACGACGCCGAAGCCCTTGGCGTCCTCGATGGGAACATCGACGCAAGCGACCGACACCTCGGCGCCGCGCTCGATATGCTGGCGCAGCATTTTGGCGTAGTTCTGCTTGTAGACGTGGTCGCCGGCGAGCACCAGGATGTGCTCGGTGCCGTAGGCCTTGATGACGTCAATGTTCTGGAAGACGGCGTCCGCCGTTCCCCGGTACCAGCTTTCGTCCTTGGTCTGCTGCTGGGCCGGCCAGACTTCAATGAATTCCTGAAGCTCGGCCTTCAGGAATCCCCAGCCGCGCTGCACATGCTGGATCAGGGTGTGCGCCTTGTACTGAGTCAGGACGGCGACCCGGCGAACGCCGGAATTAATGCAGTTGGATAGCGGAAAGTCGACGATCCGGAACTTCCCGGCGAAGGGAACGGCCGGTTTTGCATTGACGTCGGTAAGGTTCATCAAGCGGCTGCCCCTGCCCCCCGCCAACACCAGAGCAAGGGTGTTCTTCAGGGCGGCGTTGAGGTCGACGGGTTTTTTTCCGTGGGGCATGGCCTAAGTCCCTCCCTCTTCACCTAAACATAGCACAAATTATATCAAGCACAGTGCGCCGCAATGAGCCCTTTACCTTTATAGGGATTGGGGTTAGGCGAAGGATATGAAAATCCTGTTCGCCGCGTCCGAAGCCTATCCGCTGGTCAAGACCGGCGGCCTTGCCGACGCCGCCTCGGGTTTGCCGGCGGCGCTGGCCGGCCTTGGCGTTGACGCGCGCATCATTCTGCCCGCCTATCCGGAAGCCCTGGACAAGGCGCAAGCCAAGGACCAAGGCGTGGCGTTGGGGGATCCGCTGGATGCCGGCGAGACCCGCCTGATCTCCGCCCGCTTGCCCGACAGCGGCGCACCCGTGTTGCTGGTCGATTGCCCGTCCCTGTATGATCGGCCGGGCGGCCCCTATGTGGACGCCAAGGGCCATCTCTGGCCCGACAACCATTTACGCTTCGCCCTGCTGTCCAAAGCGGCGGCCATGGTCTGCACGGACGGAGCAAACGGCTGGCGGCCCGATGTCCTGCACGCCAACGACTGGCACGCCGGATTGGCTCCGCTCTATCTCAAGCAAGCTCTGCCGAGCGTGTTCACCGTCCATAACATCCACTACCAGGGACTGTTTGAGCGCAAAACTCTGCAAAGCGTCGGCCTTGGCGATGAGCACTTCACCGTCAACGGCGTCGAGTATTACGGCAAGGTGTCGTTCATGAAGGCGGGGCTTCAATTCTCGGACCGCATCACCACGGTCAGCCCCACCTACGCCCGCGAGATCCAGGGACCGGAGATGGGGGAAGGCCTGCACGGCCTGCTGGCGGCCAGAGCCGACGTCTTGAAGGGCGTTCTCAACGGCGTCGATTACGGACTGTGGAGCCCGGCCAAGGACAAGGCCATAGCCGCCAACTACACGGCCGGACGCCTCAAGGGCAAGGCCGAATGCAAGCGCTCCCTGCAACGCCAATTGGGGTTGGCGGAATTGGCCGACGCGCCGCTTCTCGGCATGGTCAGCCGCTTCACCAACCAGAAAGGCGTCGATATTCTGCTTGACGCCTTGAAAGGCGTTTTCGGCCTTGGCTGCCAATTGGCGGCGCTGGGTTCGGGCGAAGCCAGGTTCGAGAGCGCCTTGAGCTCGGCGGCGGCGGCTTCACCGAAGCGCATGGCGGTCGCCGTCGGCTATGACGAAACGCTGGCCCACCGCATCCAGGCCGGCGCCGACATGCTTTTGGTTCCATCGCGTTTCGAACCCTGTGGCCTTACCCAGCTTTACGCTCTAAAATATGGGACCTTGCCGGTGGCGCGGCGCACAGGCGGCCTCGCCGACAGCGTCGTTGACGTTTCCAAGGGCGAGGCCGGAACCGGTTTTGTTTTCGATGAGGCGACATCCGAAGGGCTGCTCGGCGCCATCGGGCGGGGCGTCGAACTCTACAAACAGCCCAAGGATTGGCGGCGCGTTCAAAATAACGCGATGAAGCAGGATTTCAGCTGGCGAAAGGCGGCGCGCGAGTATATGTCGCTTTATAAGGAACTGCTTTTGTAATGCCCTTAAAACAGCTAAAAGAAGCGGCTTATAAGGACAGCACCCTGGTTAACCTCGACGACGAGGAGTCCATCAGGGGGGGCCTTCTAAGCTACATGATCCAGCATGTCGGCAAGGACCCGTCGTTCGCCTCCCCGCGCGACTGGTTTTACGCCGTCGCTTATTTGATCCGCGGCGTCCTGTCGGACCGCTACATCAGGACCGGACGGACTTTGTATGACCGCGACGTCAAGCGGGTCTACTATCTTTCCATGGAGTACCTGATCGGGCGAAGCATGACCAAACAGCTTCTCGACCTAGGAATTCATGACAAGGTCAAGAAAGTCCTTGAGGACTTTAATTGCGATTTCGATGAAATCCAGGAAACCGAGTTCGACGCGGCGCTGGGCAACGGCGGCCTGGGGCGGCTCGCCGCCTGCTTCCTGGATTCGCTGGCGACGCATGGCTATCCGGGCCTCGGCTACGGCATTCGCTACGAGTACGGCATTTTCACCCAGCGCATCGAGGACGGCCAGCAGGTGGAGCATCCCGAGAACTGGCTGCGCTACGGCAACCCCTGGGAGTTCGAGCGCCCAAGCGTCATTTACCCGGTCCGCTTTCACGGCCGCATGGTCTGTTTCAAGAACCCGGACGGCGAGAAAGTCTGTCAATGGGTGGACACCGACGAAGTCATGGCCATGGCCTTCGACGTGCCGTTTTCCGGTTTCAAGTCAGACGCCGTGACAAATCTGCGGCTGTGGTCGGCCCGCTCGTCGCGTGACTTCGACCTCAACTATTTTAACGAAGGAAACTACATCAAGGCGGTCGAGGACAAGACGGCGTCGGAAAACCTGTCCAAGGTGCTCTATCCCAACGACCAGACCGCAATCGGGCAGGAGCTGCGCCTCAAGCAGGAATATTTCTTCGTCAGCGCCTCCGTCCAGGACATCCTGAGCCGCTTTCTCAGAAACCATGATTCCCTGGACCAGCTGCCCGACAAGGTGGCGATGCAACTTAACGACACTCATCCGGCGATAGCGGCGCCTGAACTGATACGGCTGCTCATCGACGAGTACGGCTACGGCTTCGACAAGGCCTGGGACATCGCCACGCGCACCTTCTCCTACACCAATCATACGCTGTTGCCCGAAGCGCTGGAGACGTGGCCCATCGAAATGCTGCGCACGTTGCTGCCCCGTCACCTGGAGCTGATCTTCCAGATCAACGACCATTTCCTCAGGCAGGTCCGCCACACTTTCCCCGGCGACGGCGGCCTGCTCAAGCGCATGTCCCTGGTCGACGACGAACGCCACTGCATCCGCATGGCCTATCTCGCCATCGTCTGTAGCCACAAGGTCAACGGCGTCGCCGAACTTCACACCAAATTGCTGCGCGCCACCTTGTTCGCCGACTTCGACCGTTTCTATCCCGATAAGATCATCAACATGACCAACGGCATCACGCCGAGGCGCTGGTTGTCTCAGGCGAACCCGGAACTTTCGGCCTTGATCACGTCGCGCATCGGCGGCGGCTGGACCAAGGACCTGGCGTTGCTTAAAGGCGTCGAGCCGCTTTCCGAAGACGCCGCCTTCCGCAAGCAATTCATAGCCATCAAGCAGCGCAACAAGGAGCGCCTGGCGCACCTAATAAGCAAGCGGCGGAACATCGATGTGGATCCCGACTCCATGTTCGACGTTCAGGTCAAGCGCATCCACGAATACAAGCGCCAACTCCTCAACGTCCTTCACATCATCACCCGCTACAATCGTCTGCGCGACGACCCCGACTCGAACACGTTGAAGCGCACCGTCATCATCGGCGGCAAGGCGGCGCCCGGCTACGCCATGGCCAAGCTGATCATCCGGCTGGTCAACGACGTCGCCGAAATCATCAACAACGATCCGGCCATGGGCGGGCGCCTCAAGGTGGTGTTCATCCCCAACTACGACGTCACAACCGCCGAGGACGTGATCCCCGGCAGCGACCTGTCCGAGCAGATTTCCACC
>CAJXGZ010000113.1 GCA_913053795.1 uncultured Rhodospirillales bacterium
GCAACGCATCCGGCGGGCTTGGGAAGCCGCCCTTAAGGGTCCCATATGTTAGATTTTATCCACTAGGTCTTCTTCCTGTTCACCATGGGTCCGGATTCTTTAGCATGAGTTTTCAATGAGAATCGACTACGAGAAATTGGCGGCCGACTACCAGGACGCCCAGTTCTCCAAGCTGCGCGGTTTCGGCGCCGGCGCGGGGTTCCTGGACACCTGGGTTCCCGACCCCGACCCCATCAAGAGTCTTTGCAACATGCTGGACGCCGCGGCCATCGCCGGGCGCAAGCGCCTGGACATCTATATCGGTCCTGAAACAGCGGGCCGGCTTGATGAGAATAAGCTGGCCGCTGCCGCCGGCTCCTTCGGAAAGGCCGGCGTCAAGGCGGAGAACAAGGGCTTGCTGCTGACGGTCAGGGACCTCATGGAATGCGCCGAGACGGAGAATGTCTTATCCAAGGAGGCGGGCCAGTCCGGTAAATACGTACTCGCGGCGATCGCCGCGGGCAAATCCTGGGCGCGGGATTTGGCGAGCAGGCCGGTGGAACGGCCGATCATCGAACAGGCCGCCGAAATCGGCGCCCTTTACGCCGGCGCCGTGGCGCGGACGGGCGAAGAAATTTCCTTCGAGGGCGGCTTGGACGAAAGGAAGGGAGCGGTCCTTGCCGAGGGTGCGCATATGGGCGCCAAGTTGACGCTTCTGGTGAACGCGGACGATCACTTGATTTCCGGAGCCGCGCACGGCGGCGCCGCCACGGACGTCTCCCGGGCGCTTCTCGACAGGCTGTGCGCGCTGATTATGGGCGTCCCCATCCAAGAGGCCAGCGATCATGGGATGATCCGGCTGGAGTACGATTTGCGCGACCGCGGCATGGGAAGGCCGGTTTCCGGCATCGTCTCGCCGGAGGCCGCCGACGCCGCTTTCCTTCTTCCCCTCAAGCTCATTCGCGCGGCTCTCGCCGACTACAGGAGCAAAACCGGGAATACGCAAACCGCAAACGCCTATGATCCGTCGCCGTCCGCTGAATGGCTGGCGATGAGCGCCGACGAGCGGCGCCAAAGCCTCGCCGCCGTCATTGCGGAAGTCGCCAAAGAGCACGGTTTCTCCGCCAAGGACGTGGAAGTGACGGACATCGAGTTCGGCGTGCGCGTGGTGATCAGACTGAAAGGTTCTCTTGAACAGGCGGACAGGCAACGTCACATCATGATTTTGGAACAGGGAATCAAAGCCAAGCTGGATCGCCGCCTGGAGTTGTTCCTGGAAGAAATCAAGGACATCAATAAAATCCGGCGGCTCAGCGGAGAGGAAGCGGCGTCATGACCGTCATCACCGGGCATACGGACCTGATCCTTGACGGAACCAAGATCAACTGGCACCTGGACCGGGTGCGCGCCTGGGAGCGCGGCGAGCGCATCGCCCCCATCACCATCGACATGGCGTTGACGCGGACCTGCAACTACGCCTGCGAGTTCTGTTACGCCATGCTCCAGGAAAACATCCGCAAGGTCATCAACCGCAAGGTTATTTTCGACTTCCTTGACGACTGCGCCGAGATCGGGGTCAAGGGAGTCAGCTTTGTTTCCGACGGCGAAAGCACCATCTCTTCGGTATTCGTCGACGCCGTGCGCCATGGCGCCGAGATCGGCTTGTCGATGGCCGTCGGCACCAACGGCTTCGTGCTGACCAAGCGCCGCCTTGAAGAGGTTCTGCCCTATCTCACCTACCTGCGCATCAATATTTCCGCCGGCGAGCGCAAACGCTACGCCGAGATCATGGGGGTCAAGGAAAGCTGGTTTGACCGGGTATGCCAGAACATCCGCGACATGGTGGCCATCAAGCGGCGCGACGGGCTTCCGGTGACCATCGGCATGCAAATGGTGCTGATGCCCCAATACGCGGACCAAATCCTTCCGCTGGCGCGGCTGGGCAAGGAACTGCGCCCCGACTACTTGATCATCAAGCATTGCTCGGACAGCGAAGACGGCGACCTGGGCGTCGATTACGACGGTTACGCCGGGCTTTACGACATGCTCCATCAGGCCGAGGCGCAGTCCGACGACGGCTATCAGGTGTCGGTGAAATGGTCCAAGATCAAATCCAAGGGCGCCCGCGATTACCAGCGCTGCTACGGCGCGCCGTTCATCCTCCAGCTTTCCGGCTCAGGGCTCGTGGCGCCGTGCGGCATGCTGTTTAACGAGCGTTACAAGAAATTCCACATGGGCAATATCTGCGAGCGGCGCTTTAAGGACATCTGGGCCTCGGACACCTATTGGCGGGTCATGAACTATCTCGCCTCGCCCGAGTTCAACGCCCAGAAGATGTGCGGCTCCCTATGCCTTCAGCACAAGGTGAACGAGGCCCTTGACGCCCACAAAAAGGGCCAGATCGACCTGCGGCCGCCCAAAGGCGCGCCGCCGGAGCATTTGAATTTTATCTAGGGTCCAAACTCATTCAAATGATACCCTTTGGCGGCCCCCTATTTTCCTCTCACTAGGCGCGGAAGCCGCAGTGATGCTGGCGCATCACAAGGATTTCGCAACGACGTGAGAGGAGAATAGGGGGCCGTCCCCCAATCTTGCCGCAGGCGCAGGCCGAAGGGATTTGGAGATAATAGCGCAGGTCGGCGTCGAGAACTTTCAATAATGATATGCATTTATTTCAAGCTCTCTCCTTGTCCTGCGCTATTCTTTCCAAACCAAAGGGCATCATTTGAATGAGTCTGGACCCTAATACATTTTCAGAAAATGTTAACCTTATTCCTTAGCGGTTCTTTAACGCGCCGGGTGGTATCCATCTGTACCTTTAATGGATGGACAAAGAGCCGGCCAATGAGAAAACGCAACCTTCAAAGCCGCCAGAAGGCGGCGCCCATTAAGCCGCCGTTGGGCAGTAACGGCATGCCTTTAACCCGAGACGACTTGCCGCCCCCCGACACCAAACGCTGGGTCATGCGCCGCAAGGCCGAAGTGGTGGCCGGCGTGCGCGCCGGGCTGATTTCCCTGAACGAGGCGTGCAAGCGTTACACCCTGTCGGTGGACGAGTTCCTGTCTTGGCAGAGCTTGTTTGACAATTACGGCCTAGACGGCCTGCGCTGCACCCGCATCAAGGATTATCGCTCCTAGTGGTAGTGGCCTCTGGCGCCATGTGGCGGGGTGGTCTATTTTTAAGGAATGGCTGCAACATTCAAATTCATGGCCTTGGCCGTGTTTCTGCTTTTCGGCGTTCCCGCATCGGCCCAGCCGACGGATTCCTTTAACGCCAATCTTGATGAAAACTGCCGGCCCGACGATATCATCGATATTCTGCGCGGCAAACTGACGCCGAGAACCTTCTGGGAGGAGCAAAAGAAGGATTTTGAATATTTCATCCGCTCGGCGAAAAACAACATCGAGAACACGATGATCCTGGGAATGAGGAACAAGAAAACGTGGCTGAAGCGTCACAACGCCGAATTGAAATGGGCGCAAAAATGCATGGCCGTGGTCAAGAAGCGCCTGAAGGCCCTGGACTAGCGGGTTTTCGTCATCGCCGCCTTTAACGGCGGCCTTTGTATTCCTTTGCCTTGCGTTCGCCCTGACTGATCTGGAACTTGTTCATTCGGGTCATCAGTTTTTTGCGGGCGTTGACGGGGTCGTATATGGGGTCGAAAGCCTTGGCTTGTTCGGCGTTGGGGATGGCCAGGGTGTACCACATGTAAGCTTCCGGGTAGTCGCTTTTCACCGACCAGCCGTCCTGGTACATGGAGCCGATGAGGAACTGGGCGGCCCCGTGGCCTTGGCGCGCCGCCTTGAGGTTCCAGGCGAAGGATTCAGCGTAGTCGGTTTGAACGCCGCGGCCATTGAAATAGACCTGGCCCAGCGCGAATTGGGCGTCCGCGTTTCCGCCCAGGACAGCGGCCAGTCTGTACCATTCGATAGCCTTGAAGACGTCCTTTTTTACGCCTTCGCCTTTCTCGTACATGGAGCCCAGACGGGCGCTGGCGCTGGCGTGGCCTTTGTCGGCGGCCTTTGTATACAAACGGGCCGCCGCCTTCAGGTTTTTGCCGACGCCTTTCCCTTCGTGGTAGAGGCGGGCGATGATGTATTGGGCCTTGGCTTCGCCTTTTTCGGCGCGGGGCTTCATGACTTTGAATTGGGCGAGGTAAGCGGTCTCCCTGGCCGCCTTTTCCTCTATGGCCACTTGATCGGACAAATACCAAATAGTCAGCCAAGTCAGAAAAACGGCGGCGATGGTGGCGATGAGAAAGTGTTTCATGACGCGCCCACCATATCATGACCGCCGCACTGGACTAGTGGCCTATATCATCTAAATGGCGTCCTTACGATCGCCATTTAGATGATATAGGCCACTAGGCGGAAAAGAAAAGGCGTCAGTTCCTGGCGGCGGGCAGGCTGGTCGAGTTGTCGCCCAGCAACTGGTGGCGGCCCTTATAAGGATCGGGCTTGTCGTAGCAGGTGACCTTGCCCAGCGTGCGGTAGCAGAAAATATTCTGGCGCGGCGGGATGTCGTCTTCCACGCAGTAGTTCTGGCCGGTTTGGGTTCGGACGGTCGAGCAGTCCTTGCCGCTCACCGCGGAAATGACGTGATCGCTAAGCGGCTTGCCGGTGGCCATGGTGGAGACGCTCTCGACGCCGAGGACGGCTTCGCACGACGCCAACAAAATCAGAAAGGCGATAACCACGAAAGAACGCATGTAGCGATGCTCCATTTCCGGCGAAACGACCACCAAGCCCGATCATGAGCCATCATGGTTAAATCCCGGTTAACGCTGAAAGGCATACTCGATGAATGCGTTGACGGTGATGACGTGGTGAAGGATGCTAGTGGATAGAATCTAACATATGGCGCCCATACGACGGCTTCCCAAGTTCGCCCGGTTAGGCGCTCGATGCGCGATGATGCACCGCATCACAAGCATCGGGCAACGCATCCGGCGGGCTTGGGAAGCCGCCCTTAAGGGTCCCATATCCCGGCTTCTCGGGGCGTCGAGTTCCCTCAACGATGCTTTGGCATCGCCTGCGGGCGCTCTCCTACCGAGAAACCGGGATATGGGATCGTATGGGCGCCATATGTTAGATTCTATCCACTAAGGAGATTTGACGATGCGTCATCGCATGGGCGGCCGAAAGCTTAACCGGACAGGTTCTCATCGCAAGGCGATGTTTTCCAACATGGCCGTGGCGCTTCTTAACCATGAGCAGATCGAGACGACGCTGCCCAAGGCCAAGGAGTTGCGGCGGGTGGCCGACAAAATGATCACGTTGGGCAAGCGCGGCACCCTTCACGCCAGGCGCCAAGCCATGTCGGTTCTTCGTGACAGGCAGCTTGTGGGCAAGCTGTTCGGCCCCCTAGCCGAGCGCTACAAGGATCGGAAAGGCGGCTACACCCGGGTTCTCAAGGCCGGCTATCGTTACGGCGATTGCGCGCCTCTCGCCATCATCGAGTTGGTGGACCGGGACCCCGAGGCGCGCGGCGCCGCCGATAAGGTGCGCGTTGAAGCCGAGGACGCCGCCATCGCGGCGGCTGAAGCCGAGGCCTAATCATCTAAATTTCACCCATAAGATTTAAATCGGCGGTCCCTGGGCCGCCGTTTTTTTTGTTTACCAAAACTTTACTTAATGGGCGCTAGGCTGCCTGGTTCAAAATCCATCCCCCTGGGAACGGAGAATTAGCCATGGCTAAAAGCGCAATCAATGAAATGAGAGATATGGAAATCAAGAACGCCCATAAGGGCGACGTCGCCGGGCGCAATGTTACGATCCTTGAAGAGGGATCGCTCAACGGCGATCTGGGCGCACAATCCGTCGTTATCAAGGGAATCGTTAAGGGAATTGTCCGGGCCACGAAAATTATCGTGCGCTCCACCGCCAAGGTCCAAGGCGAGCTGCGGTACAAAACCCTTATCGTTGATCCCGGCGCCAGATTCGAAGCCAAGTGCGTGCCGAGTTAGAGCCTGTTTAATAAATACCGGGCCACTGAGATCGGTTTTCCGGTTTCCTGACAAGGAAAGCGCCCTCAGGCGATGCATCGCATCGTCAAGGGTTCTTGACGATGATCAGGAAGCCGGAAAACCGACCGAAGGCGCCGTCTCCAGCCCGCCGGTCAGCGTCAGACCGCTCTTGCGATGCGCCAGCATCGCGGGCGAGCGCCCTTTCTTGCCGGCGGACTGGAGACGGCGTCTCAGTGACCCGGTATTCATTAAACAGGCTCTAGATATAGGACTTTTCAACAATTGACCGCGGCCAATATACTTTCCGCCACCAGCGAAAACATCGTGACCGCCGCCCGCTTGGTCAATGAGGGGAAACTGGTCGCCTTCCCTACCGAGACCGTCTACGGACTGGGCGCCGACGCCACCAATGATGAAGCCGTCGCATCCGTCTTTTCCGCCAAGGCGAGGCCCACCTTCAACCCCCTGATCATCCACTTCAAAGATATGGACGCCGCCGCCCGCGCCGTGACGTTCAACGAACGCGCCGAAAGATTGGCTGGGGCCATATGGCCGGGATCGCTGACCCTGGTCTTGCCGCGGCGTCCGGAATGCGAAATCTCGCTGTTGGCCGCCGCTGGTCTGGACAGCCTCGCCGTGCGCGTGCCCGGCGACGATGTGGCGCTGACCCTTCTTCGCGAGGCCGGATGTCCACTGACCGCCCCCAGCGCAAACCGTTCCGGCGACGTCAGCCCGACCACCGCGGCCCATGTCGCCGAGTCCCTTGGCGACGCCGTGGAAGTCATCCTTGACGGCGGCCCTAGCCGGGTGGGCATTGAATCCGCCATCGTCGATCTGACCGATGAAACAACCGTCGTCCTGAGGCCGGGAGCGGTGGCCATGAAGAATATCGAGGCCTTAGCCGGTCCTGTCGCCAGCGCTTGCGCCGCGCCTTGCGCCGGTCCCCCGGCGTCCGGCCGCAAGGCGTCTTTCGCCGCCCGCCATTACACCACCGGACTGCCGCTCAGGCTTAATGTGGCCGAAGCCCAACTTGGCGAGGCCTTTCTCGCTTTTGGACCCGATGCGCGCGAAGGCGACGCAGCCCATATGCTCAACTTAAGTCCGGCCGGAGACTTTCGCGAGGCGGCGGCCAATCTTTTCTCCATGCTGCATGAGTTGGACAGTCCCGAATATTACTCCATCGCCGTTATGCCCATACCGGAAGATGGTCTGGGTCGAGCCATCAATGACCGCCTGCGCCGAGTGGCGGGCCATTCATGACCCCCCCTGGCATGCCCCCCCCTGGCAAGAGCGTCCCCATAAGCGTTCCTGGGAAGGTTCTCGACGCCATCCGCAAAGTGGTCGGCCCCAAGGGATGGATCGCCGACGCCCGGGATATGGCGCCTTACCTGGAGGAACAGCGCGGCCTTTACCACGGTTCCTGCGCCATGGTGGCGCGCCCGGCGACAACTGAAGAGACCGCCCAAGTGGTGCGCCTGTGCTCCGAGGCCAAGGTCCCCATGACGCCCCAGGGCGGCAACACCGGCCTGGTGGGCGGGCAGATGCCGCGCCATGCCGGCGAGGTCGTTGTCTCGCTCGAACGGCTGGCGCGGGGTCGCGGTGTCGATGCACCCAACAACAC
>CAJXGZ010000114.1 GCA_913053795.1 uncultured Rhodospirillales bacterium
AGGATCCCGTCGACCTGCCCGTGCTCACCGGCGTAGACGAGGCGCGCTTCCGTGCGGATCGGCACTACCGCGTCGAGGCCCTCTCCATCGCCGCCATTAACGACAAAGCCGATATCAACCAGGTTGTGACCGCGGTCGCCGAGGCGGAGTTGATGCTGCAGACCGTGACGGCGGTGCGTGATAAGGTTATCGAAGCCTATAAGGAAATCATTAGAATGCCCATGTAGGCGAAACCAAGATTGGGTCTGGACCATGGATGAAGCATCCATCCTGGCTGTGGGGCGCGACGCCCTTAGCGTTATTTTGTGGACAGCGGGGCCGATCATGCTGACGGGGCTTCTCGTTGGCCTCGCCATCGCCCTGTTCCAGGCCTTGACCACCATTCAGGAATTGACGTTGACCTTCGTGCCGAAGATTCTCGTTATCTTCATTTCCATCATTGTTTTCCTTCCTTTCATGATGACGACGGTTCTCGAGTTTTCCCGGCGGCTGTTTGACCACATAACCCTGCTTGGCTGACTAGCCCGCCATGCTCCAGGAATTCCTCACCCTTAATATCTTCAGCCTTCTTCTTATTTTTTCACGCATTGGAACCTCGTTCCTGTTGCTGCCTGGGTTCAGTTCGCCCGCGGTAAACGTCCGAATTCGGCTTTTCGCCGCCCTCGGCATTAGCTTTGTGCTGACGCCCATACTATCCAACAGCCTTCCCGGTTTGCCGTCGTCGGCGCTGGATATGGCGGTTCTTTTGACAGGGGAGGTTATCGTCGGGGCTTTTCTTGGCGCCTTGGGCCGGTTCATGGTGGCCGCCATTCAGATGGCGGGAACCATTATCGCCCTTATTTCCGCCATGGCCAACGCGTTGATTCAGGACCCCGTGGCCGAGGAGCAGAGTTCGGTGATTTCCAACTTCCTCTCGACGATCGCAATGGTGCTGATTTTCGCCACCAACCTACACCACACGATGTTTCAAGCGTTGGTTGACAGCTATGTCCTTTTCGTCCCAGGTCAGCCCTTGCCTTTTGGCGATTTTTCCGGTCATTTGGCGCAACTCCTAGTCGATAGCTATAAAATCGGCCTACAGATTGCGGCGCCATTGATTGTTACAGCCCTCCTTTATTATGTGAGTTTGGGGTTGTTGGGGCGCCTGATGCCGGCTTTGCCGCTGTTTTTGTTCGGCATGCCGTTTCAAATCGCCGGCCAGATTTGGATATTGATGATCTCCCTGTCGACGATGATGATGGTGTTTCTGAAATACTTCGATGAAGGCTACAGGGTCTTTACGACGTCATGATCTCTGTAGCCGCCATAGGTCTAGAGCAGGCGATGCGCCATGGCTGAAGACGACGCACAAAAAACAGAAGAACCCACGTCAAAGAAACGCGATAAGGCCCGCAAGAAGGGCAATGTCGCCAATTCCACCGAGATTAAGAACTTGGGGCTTATCTTTACCGCCGCCATTGGCATCGCTTTGATGGCGCCTAGCATCATGAGAGACATCACTCAGGTGCTGGTCAGGTTCCTTGAGACTCCCGAAAACATACCCACGGATTTCGAACATCTTCGTTTGGTGTTGGGAAATCTTATGCGTGATATGGGAATGATCATGTGGCCCTTTTTCGGGATAATGGTTTTATCGGCGATCGGCTTCAATGTTGTGCAGGTGGGTCTGCTGTGGGCGCCGAAAAAGATCAAGCCCGAGCTCAGCAAAATTTCGCTTATCAAGGGCGTGAAGAAAAAATTCTCCATGGCCACCATCGTTGAATTCCTAAAGGGGATTGTTAAGCTTGGCATCACCGCGTTGGTGTCTTTTAGCTTGGCCCTGCCGCTGCTTGGCGACGTCACCTTGATTCCAGACATGGATTTCTCACTGGTTCTTGAGCGCATTTACTGGATAACCTTGTGGCTTCTGGCGGGCACCTTAATGGTGATGACGGCGCTGGCCGCTCTCGATTTGTTGTATACGCGGTACTCGTACACAAAGTCCTTGAGAATGACCAAGCAAGAGGTCAAGGACGAGCATAAGGAAAGCGAAGGCGATCCTCAGGTCAAAACCCGCATTAAAAAACTTCGCTACGAGCGCGCCCAGCAGCGCATGATGGCGGCAGTGCCCGAGGCCGATGTGGTCATTACAAACCCGACACACTACGCTGTCGCCCTGGAGTACAAGTCAGAAACCATGGCGGTGCCGAAATTGATCGCCAAGGGCATAGACTCTCTTGCCCTGAATATCCGCGAGGTCGCCGAGGAACATGACGTTCCCATTGTCGAGAATCCCCCTTTGGCGCGCGCCCTTTACGCGACGGTCGAACTGGAAGAGGAAATACCGGAAGAGCATTTCTTGGCGGTGGCCGAGGTTATCGGTTACGTTATGCGCTTGAAGGGCGAAATACCTTCGCGGCCATCGGAAAATGGAAATTAAGTGGCCAATACGGAAAAATTAATGGCGGTCCCAGGGGCGAGTTCTGTGAGCCGTTTTTTTGGCGGGACGCCGCCCTGGCTTCGGCCCAAGATCTGGGCCGGCGTTTCCCTTGCGCTTATTGTGATGGCCGCCGCCGCTTGGCTGTGGCCGGGCGGCCCCGGGACGCTCGCCGTAAATCTAGCCATATTGTTGTTCGCCGCGCTTTTAGGACTAGCCTGGTCCCTGGGGCGGGCTCACGCCAACCCGGCGGCGAAGTTATTGCTGGCGGCCGCCGAGGACAGCCATGACGCGCGCCTGATCACCACCGCCGCCGGCGCCTTCGTTTACGCCAACGCGGCGTTTTACCGCCTTTTCGCGTTGGCGGTTTCGCTGGATTCCATTGCCGATATTCTGGAAGGCGGCGATGCGCGCAGCGCCTTCGCCCGGTTGCGGGCCAGCGCCGAGGCCGGCGCCGCCGAGTGCGCCGAAGTTCCCCTGCATATCCCCGCCGGCCCCGTGGAGTGGCTGCGCATTTCGGTGTCGCCGCTGCCCCAGGATCATGTGCTGTGGCGCGCCGAGGACATTACCGCTCAACGTGAGTTGGATGTGATCCGCGACAGTGAGGAAAAGATGCGCGCCGATTTTCTGTATCATTTGCCGGCGGGGTTTTTCTCGGTGGATGGCGGGGGGCGCATTCTCTACGCCAACCAAATTCTGGCTGAGTGGCTGGGCGCGGCTTCGGGGGACGCCCTGAGGGGGCGCATGTTCTCCGATTTCGTGATCGCCGAGGAAAGCGTTTCCCAAGGCGTTGGCGAAGAAGGTTCGAACCTCCATGGCGAGGTCACCCTTATGGGCGAAGGCGAAAAAACCGTCAGAGCTTGCCTTGTGCAATCCCAGCGGCTGAGCGTCAAAGGGGAATTGGTCCACAGCCGTTCGGTTGTTTTGCGCGACATGACCTGGAGCGGAGACGGCGCTAAATCGAGCTCGGAACAGACCTTGCACTGGCTTTTCGGCGAGGCGCCGGTGGGCATTGTTCTCCTCGATCCGCGCGGCGACGTCACCGACTGCAACCGCGCTTTTCTCAAGCTATTGGGCGTCCATCGCGAGGCGGTTGTCGGCAGGCCCTTCGTCGAGCGGGTCAGCAAGGAGGACAGCGGCGAGGTCGGCGTCCAGCTTTCCAAGGTTCTCATGGGCGCCGTGCGCGCCGCGCATTTGGAGGTGCGCATGCCGGGCTCGGGCCAGCGTGAGTTGGTCACGTCTCTTTTCGCAAGCCATATGAAGGACGCCAATGGCGAAATGTCGGGGTTGGTCCTGCATTTCATCGACACCACCGAGCACAAGAACCTGGAAGTCCAGTTCGCTCAATCCCAAAAGATGCAGGCGGTGGGGCAACTGGCCGGCGGCATCGCCCACGATTTCAATAATCTTTTGACCGCCATGATCGGCTTTTGCGACCTGTTGTTCGAGCGGCATGGGCCAGAGGATCCGTCCTTCGCCGACATCATGCAGATCAAGCAGAACGCCAACAGAGCCACCAACCTGGTGCGTCAGCTCTTGGCTTTCTCGCGCCAGCAGTCGCGCAAGCCGGAGATGGTCGACGCCACCGACGTCCTGTCGGACCTCTCTAACCTGCTGGGCAGATTGATCGGCGAAAACATTGAATTGAGGATGGAGCATGACCGTGATCTGGGCTTGATCCAGGTTGACCGCGGCCAGTTTGATCAAGTGTTCATCAATCTGGCGGTTAACTCCCGCGACGCCATGCCTGGCGGTGGAATTTTAACCATCCGCACCTCCAACGTCGCCGTTGAGGAGGATATACAACGCGGCCACGAAGTGATGCCGACCGGCTTCTACGTGCTGATCGAGGTGATGGACACCGGCTCGGGCATCGCCAAGGAGGATATCGGGCGCATTTTCGAGCCCTTTTTCTCGACCAAGGAAGTGGGCGAGGGCACCGGTCTCGGCCTGTCCACGGTTTACGGCATCGTTCACCAATCCGATGGCTATATTGTCGTCGATAGCGCGCCCGGCGAGGGGACCACGTTCGGCGTCTACCTTCCGAGCTTCGATCTGGATGGCGAACGCTCCCTTGGCGCAGAGCAGGCCAAAGAGGACGCCGGCGAGGAAGCCGGTCCCCCTCGGCCTCCGCTCAAGGCGCGTGAAGAGCCCGTCGAAAACGTTGACCTTACCGGCGAGGGATGCGTGCTGCTGGTCGAGGACGAAGACGCTGTGCGCATGTTCGCCGCCAGGGCGCTGCGTAACAAGGGCTATAATGTGCTTGAGGCGAAGAACGGCGAGGCGGCGCTGGACGCCATCGGATCTTCGGATGAGAAAATCGACCTCATTATCTCGGACGTGGTGATGCCGGGAATGGACGGCCACACCTTGGTGCAATTGATCCGCCAGGAGGTTTCAGACGTCAAGGTGATCTTAATGTCCGGCTACGCCGAGGAGGTCCTGAACGATGAAATCGCCCGCGACGCCACCATCCACTTCCTTCCCAAGCCCTTCAGCCTGAAAGACATGGCCGGCAAGGTGAAGGAAGTGTTGGCGGAGGCGCGGTAATTATAATCATTGATGTTTATTTATGAACTGGAGCGGCGGATTGAGCGACGACGAGGGAAAAAGTCATTTTATTCTAACCATATCGTGTCCGGACACCGTCGGCATTGTCGCCGCCGTGTCCCAGTTCTTGGCGGATAATGACGCTTTTATCACCGAGTCCTCTCATTTCGGGGATCCGGCCACCAAGCGTTTTTTCATGCGCACGGTCTATCTTCCCGGCGCCCTTTGCCCGCCTGCCGGCGATATAACCAAGGCCTTTTCCAGAATCGCCGAGCGTTTCCAGATGATCTGGGGCATTCACGATTCCAGGCGCAAGGAGCGGGTGATGATCTTGGTGTCCAAATTCGATCATTGCCTCAATGACCTGCTGTACCGTTATCGAACAAATGAGCTGAAGATCGAAATTCCCGCCATTGTTTCAAACCACCAAGACCTGGAGCATCTGGCCCAGTGGCATGACATTCCCTTTCATTACTTGCCGGTCACGCCCGGGACGAGGGACGAGCAGGAAGCGGAAATTTTGCGCCTGACCGAAAAGCTGCGGATCGAGCTGGTCGTGCTGGCCCGCTATATGCAGATTATTTCCAAACGGATGTGCCAAAAACTTCGCGGCCGCTGCATCAATATCCACCACTCGTTCCTTCCCGGCTTTAAGGGGGCCAAGCCCTACCATCAGGCTTACGAGCGCGGCGTTAAGCTGATCGGCGCGTCGGCCCATTACATTACGCCGGACCTGGATGAGGGGCCGATCATCGAACAGGCCGTGGAGCGGGTGGACCACACCTATTCGCCCGATGACCTCATCGCCGTCGGCCGCGACATTGAAAGCTTGGTGCTGGCCCGCGCCGTGCGCCGCCATGTGGAGCGCCGGGTGCTGATCAACGGCTCGAAATGCGTCGTTTTGCGGTAATGGCCATGAATGATATAATTGCAAGTTCACGGAGAATGACTATATAATCCTCTATACGATAATGATTAATGCGCAAAGGACATAACATGGCTAAGAAAAAGCGCCGTAGAGGGTATACGGTTTTGAGGGATGGGCCGCGTCCTGTTGATGTTTATGTGGGTAGGCGGGTCAAGGAACGCCGCGTTCTGCTCGGATTAAGCCAGGACGATCTCGGCAAGCTTCTCGGCCTGACCTTTCAGCAGGTGCAAAAATACGAAAAAGGCTGGAACAGAATTTCCGCGAGCAAATTATGGGAGCTTACCCACATCCTAGGCGTCCCGGTTTCGTGGTTCTTTGAAGGAATAGATGAAAAAGGCGTTCCCGAGGACAGCACAATGGTCAAGCGGGAAACCTTGCAGTTGGTGCGTTATTTTGACGCATGCCCCAAGGAGACCCAGGAAAGCCTGATGCATCTTTTCCACTCCGTCGCCAGCATGAAGTAATCAAGAAGCAACAAAGAAATCCGGTTAAAACTAATTGAGGGGGGACATGGTCATATCATGTCCCCCTTTCAATTGGGGCCGGGGGTCAATTGCGGGATATCCGTGGGCGCCGGCGCGCCGGCTTCCGGGACCCCGGGACTTTCTTGCTTATGATTGGCCTGCTTAAGATTGGCCTGCTTATGATTGGCCCGCCACGTTTCCGTCAGCTTTTTGGCCTCGGTGATTTGGGCGGACGTCATTGTTTCAGCGGCCGCGTCGCGGGCCGCCGCCGCCTTTTCATGACCCTGGGATGCGGCCAGGTCCAACCACATGTTGGCCATAACGGGGTCCGTTTCGACGCCGTCGCCTTTGTCGTACATGACGCCAAGGGCGTATTGGGCTTCGGCCAGTCCTTGCTCGGCGGCCTTGCGCCGCCAGATGGCGGCCTCTCCGTGGTCTCTAAAAACGCCTTTTCCCTTCATATACACGTCGGCGACGGCCAGTTGGGCTTTGGCGTGGTTTTGCTCGGCCGCTTCCAGGTAAAAGCTCAAGGCGCTTTCGTCGTCTTTAGAAACGCCCCGGCCCTCGGAATGTAGGCCGCCAAGGGTGTATTGGGCCTCGGCGACGCCCTCGTCCGCCGCCTTGTTAAGCATGCGCACGGCTTCCTTGTCATTTTGCTGGACGCCTTTGCCTTCAAGAAGCATATGGCCAAAGTCGGACTGGGCCTGGGCGTCCCCATCCTTGGCGAGCATGAATTTCCATTGCGCCACCTCGGTGTCGTTGCGGGGTTTCGCTTCGCCGTTACGATACATGCCGGACAGGAATTTCCTGGCTTTTGAGTTTCCTTGGAGGGCGGCCAAGCGGAACCAATCGGCGGCTTTTTCGTAGTCTTGAGTCAAGCCGATGCCTTTGAGGCGCATGACGCCGAGGTTGTTTTGCGCCGCGATATGTCCTTGCATGGCGGCCTTGCGGTACCATTCGGCGGCCTCGATCAGGTCTTGCGGCGCGCCTCGGCCTTTGCGGTACATGACGCCGAGGTTGTTCTGGGCGTCGGCGTCTCCTTTTTCCGCCGCGGCG
>CAJXGZ010000115.1 GCA_913053795.1 uncultured Rhodospirillales bacterium
GCAATTGGGGACGGTTTCGGACGATGTTTTGAACGGCCTCGGAAACCTTGGGCCGGTCGGCTTCGGAAACCTGCCGGTAGTGGGCGACGATGGCGAGTTTCTTGTTTTCAATTAAAACGCCCTCGATGGGCTCCAACTGGCTGCGCAGCTCGGCCTCGATTTCGTCCATCAGGTCATGGAACTCGTCTCCTTTCTGGTGGTGGATTTGGCGGCCGGCGGGACCGGAGATTTGGAAGCCGTGGTTGCCGGCGTAGATGAAATTATCGAGCCCGACCATGCGCCGGACATCCTCCAGACCGCGGCCGCTGATGATGGCCACCACGCAGCGCTCGGCCAGGGTGCGCAGTATTGCTCGCATGTCCTCGGACAGCACGGCTTGCTCCGGACGCACGGCGATGGGGGTCAACGTGCCGTCGTAGTCGATGAACACGGCGATCCGCTTGCCGGCGATGCGGCGATTGAAGGCCTCAAGGGAGTCAAGGGCCGAGGGGAGGTCCGAAATGCGCCGGGGCATTGCCGCCTTCTCCTTGTTTGTGCGCTAATCCTTTTGGATTTATCCGCATGCTGGCGGAATTGTAAATCTTGATGATCTAAGAATCCGAACAACATGATATTAGCAACCAATAATTAAATGATTACAATCTCTCTTATGCGTTATTTTTTGGATTAATATTGCAAAGGCGAAATGGGGAGGACGTGAAAAAGATTATTGCCCACAGCCGCGATGGCTTGTATTTTAAAAAGCAAATAAAATTTAGGACTTCACCATGGAATACACTGTCCAGGATGCGCCTAACGGAAAAAAAATAGAATTTTCCGGACAATTGACTTTCAGGGATCACAATTCCTTTAACGAGATCATTGATTTACTGAAGGAAACGGGAATCAATAGCTGCATCTTTGATCTAACCAAGACTGATTTCATTGATTCGGCGGCGCTGGGCATGCTGCTGCTGGTGCGTGAAGCCGCCATCACCGAAAACGTGAAGCTGATTCTTCGCGGCGTAACCGGCTCGGTGAGGGACATCATGGACGTGGCCGATTTCGGCGCCATGTTGACCATCGAAGACTAGGGTCCAGACTCATTCAAATGATGCCCTTTGGTTTGGAAAGAATAGCGCAGGACAAGGAGAGAGCTTGAAATAAATGCATATCATTATTGAAAGTTCTCGACGCCGACCTGCGCTATTATCTCCAAATCCCTTCGGCCTGCGCCTGCGGCAAGATTGGGGGACGGCCCCCTATTCTCCTCTCACGTCGTTGCGAAATCCTTGTGATGCGCCAGCATCACTGCGGCTTCCGCGCCTAGTGAGAGGAAAATAGGGGGCCGCCAAAGGGTATCATTTGAATGAGTTTGGACCCTAAGGACCTGTTTACAATTAGGTCGCGGTGAAGGCGACGGTCACGGCTTCGCCTTTTCCTTTTCAGGGGGGACGAAGATTTCCGGCGCTTCGCCGGGAAGGGTTTCCACGTAAATGGACTGGCTGGGGAAGGCGAAGGCGCTTCCCGCTTTGTCGACGACTTCCATGATGACGTAGGCCAGACGCTCCTTGATCTCCAACCATTCGCCCCAGTCGGTGGTCTTGGTGAAGCAGTACAGCATGATGTCGATGGAGGAATCGTTTAAGCTGTCGATGCGCACGAATGTGACGACCTCGGGCGGCTTGGCGAACGCGTCTTCGCCGATAACGTAGGCCTCGATGCCGTCCCTAATTTGGCGGAGCTGTTCGATGCTGGCGCGGTACTCTATGCCGATCTTCCAATAGATGCGCCGATGGGTCATGGCCGAGAAATTTATCACAGCCGTATCGGACAGTTTAGCGTTGGGCACGTAGACCGGCGCCTTGTCAAAGCGGCGAACCACGGTGGACCTGAAGCCGATGGATTCCACCGTGCCCTCGACGACGCCGTCGACCAGAATCCAGTCGCCTTTTTTGAACCGCTTTTCGGCGATGACCAGAATCCCGGAGATCAGGTTCTTGAACAAATCCTGGGCGCCGAGGGCCACCGCCACGCCGAACAGCCCCAGCCCGGCGATGATGGGTCCCACCTGGACGCCCCAAACCTCAAGGATCGCCATGGCGCCGAGGAAGACGAAGCCGAGGCGAATGGCCTTGATCAGCCAATCGATCAACTCGGGCGTGAAAGCCTTCTCCAGGCGCTTGAGAAGGACGCTTAAGGGAATTACCGCCTGGTAGAACCCCCAGAAGATGGTGAAGGCGATCAAGGAGCGCATCAGATTTTCGACCAGCGTCAGCGCACCTCCGGTTAGCTCAAGATATTCCCCGGCGAAAAAAACGCCGAGAACAATGGGAACGAACCGGATCGGACCTTCCAGGGATTCGATGACCTTGTCATCAAGTTCAGTGCGGGTCTTTCCGGCCAAGCTCTTGAGCCGCGCCACCACGAAATGAGAAAACAGGCGGCGGAACAGCAGGAAGGCGCCGAAAATGGCGAGGGCGGCGACGGCCTTGCCGATATCCAGGCCCAGCACGCCGTTCTTCCAGACGTCGATGGTGAGAAGCCAGAATTCCTTCAGGTTTTGCATGTGCGTTCTTTCGCTCTTTGAAGCTTGGAAGACTCTTTACCCGCGCGAGATGAGGCGGTCCACGGTTATTTTTCCCGGCGCAGGCGCGCCAGCTCGGCGATGACGAAGGTGGCGGGGACCGGAAGCTCCCATGCGCCGCCGTTGCGCTCTGCGATGTCCAGTCCTTGATTCATGTAGACGTATTTCATGATTTCGGTGAACTCGAAAACCAGGCCGAACTGGCGGGCGACGCGGTTGCCTCGGTCAAAGAGGACCTCGTAATCGAAACAAACCGTACCCTTTACCTCCTCGGAGAACTCCGGCTTCTCGGGGGAAATGGTGACCAGAGAAGCGCCCTCGTCGGCGATGGAGGCGTATGACTCCTTTACGGACCGGGCCATATTAGAACTTGCCCTTTAAAATTTAAAGTCTAAGAGACTCCACTTCCTCTTCCAACTCCCGGGCCGTTTCGGCGTCGATCACCTTGAGAGCCATGTCATAGCCGAACCCGGCGCGGGCCATGGCCGCCAAGTCCTTTTCGCGCATGTCCCGGCGCGCGTCTTGCTGGCGGTAAGGGCCGAGGCGCCGCTTTCGCGCCAGAACCAGCGCCGCCGCCAGCTCGGGCTCTTCGGTCTCCTCGCTCAAGCCGGCCAGGGCTCCTTCGACGGTTTCGGCGTCCAGGCCTTTTTGCATGAGCTTGACGCGGATGGCGCGGGCCGAGCCGCCGCGCCGATGCAGGCCGCCGGCCAACACCTCGGCGTAAGCCTGATCGTTCAAGTATCCGTTCTCGGTGAAGCGCCGGACCAGGTCCTCCACCAGCTTCGCCCCCTCCTCCGCGTCCGAGCCGTGAAAACGGGCCGCCCGCGCGACCCGGCGCATCATCACCTGACGGAAGTTGGCGGTGGACGAGGCGAACCGCCGCAGATAATAAACGGCGGCGTTCTCCAGAGACCTGGCCGTCACCTTGCGCGGCCCTCTTTTTTTGCGGGGACTCTTTTCCATCAAGTGATTATATAACCCCCATGAACAACATCTGCTTTTCCAATTGGATCGGGTTGTGGACGCTTTATCTGCGCGAGGTGAGGCGGTTCGTCAAGGTTCACACCCAGACCATTCTCGCGCCCATCGTCATCACCTTGCTGTTCCTGGCCATTTTCACGCTGGCTTTGGGACGCGCCGATCAAATGGTCGGCGGCGTGCCCTTCGTTGAGTTCCTGGCGCCGGGGCTGATCATGATGGCGATTATTCAGAACTCTTTCGCCAACACCTCCTCGTCCATCGTTATCTCCAAGGTGCAGGGCAACATCGTCGACACCCTGATGCCGCCGCTGACCGCCGACGAGCTGACCCTGGCCCTATCCTTCGGCGGCGTCACCCGCGGCGTCACCGTCGGCGTTTTCACCGGCGCCGCCATGAGCCTGTTCGCGCCCCTTGGGCTGCACAACTTGGGCTTTATCGTTTTTCACGCCTTCGCGGCGTCGCTTATGCTGTCTCTGCTGGGGCTGGCCGGCGGCATATGGGCCGAGAAGTTCGACCATATCGCCGCCATCACCAACTTCGTCGTGATGCCCCTGTCTTTTCTTTCCGGAACTTTTTATTCGGTGCAGAGTCTGAGCGGCGTTTTTTACGCGGCGGCGTTCTTCAATCCGTTCTTTTACATGATCGACGGCTTCCGCTACGGCTTCACCGGCCACGCCGACGCCCCGCCCCTGGTCGGCATCGCGGTGATGATCGTCGTCAATTTGGGGCTCTGGATGCTGTGCCGCTGGATGTTCGCCACCGGCTATAAGCTGAAGGATTAGCGCTGTGGATACGGCGTCAAATTCAATTTCATCGCTGGAAACATCAATATGGCCATAAAGAAAAAAGCGCTCGTAACACTGTTGATCGGTGATGATTATTACAAGGTATGGAAAACATATTTCAAACAATCTTGGGAGAAATACGCGGATATTCATGGCTATGATATTGTTATTATTGACGACTTTATTGATAAATCCGAACTGGCGGCGTCACGTTCCGTCCATTGGCAAAAATGCCTGATTTTAGAAGACGAGCGCGTTCAACAATATGAGGACATTGTCTGGTTGGATTCAGATGTTCTGATAAACTTCCATCGAGCCCCTTGTATCGTTGAGAGCAATAACTCAAATAATATTGGCGTTGTATCAAATAGTTATACGTTTAATAATGATTTTAATATTGATAATTGCCTAAAAAGATATAATGATTATTATGCTGTTCTTGGCGTTGATAATGTCATGTTCACGCCACAGGAGACTTATGAAAAATGCGGCCTGGACAGCCATGGCCTAGATTACTGTAACACGGGCGTACTTGTCCTGAAGCCGGTCCTTCATAGGGATGAGATGAAGTATGTGTATGATAACTATGAAGAAAGTGAATATTCCGCAAAAGACGAGGTTTCCATTTCCCACCATATCTTCAAGCAAAATTTAGCCAATTTATTGGATGTCCGGTTTAATATGGCGTGGCCGAATGTGCTATTTCTAAACTATCCTTTTCTTTCAATGAAGGAAAACGATGAAGATAAAAGGCTCGTAACATTTTGCGTTAACGCTGCTTGGCATAACGCTTATTTCTTACATTTCATAATTGCTCAAGAAGCCATCAGACATGTCAGTTTGGTGAGCCAGAATAACAGCAGCCCATTTTTTACGTTGTCGTCATAAGGCCGTCTATTGGGATATCCCCAAGGCGGCCTTGGGCTTCGGGGCGATTGCGTTGACATAAAAGCGTTTTATGGAGATAATTATTCGCTTTCCCGGAAAGCCGGCCCCTTTTCGCCGGCTTTCGTGGTTTATGGAGAGCAATCGTGACGTCCGCTCTTATGCAAACCTATGCGCGTTCAGACCTCGCTTTCGAGCGCGGCGAGGGCGCTTACCTGTTCGACGGCCATGACCGCAAGTTCCTGGACTTCGCCTCCGGCATCGCCGTCAACGCCTTGGGGCACTGCCACCCGCACATGGTCGAGGCGGTGGCCAAACAGGCGGGCAAGCTGTGGCACTGCTCAAACCTGTATCAAATCCCCGAGGGCGAGCGGCTGGCCGAGCGGCTCTGCGCGGCCACCTTCGCCGAGTCCGTCTTTTTTTCAAATTCCGGCTCCGAGGCGGTGGAGTGCGGCCTTAAGCTGGTCCGCAAATACTTTGACGGCGCCGGTGCGCCCGAACGCTACCGCGTCATCGCCTGCGAGGGCGCCTTTCACGGCCGCACCCTGGCGGCCATCGCCGCCGGGGGACAGGAAAAGCACTTGAACGGCTTTGATCCGGCCGTCGAAGGCTTTGATCATGTTTCCTTCGGCAATCTCAACGAAATGCGCGCCGCCATCGGGCCCGAGACCGCCGCCATCCTTGTCGAGCCGGTGCAGGGCGAAGGCGGCGTTAATCCGGCCCCGCCCCAATACCTTCAAGAGCTGCGCCAGACCGCCGACGAGTTCGGCCTGCTGCTGTTCTTCGACGAGGTGCAATGCGGCATGGGCCGGACCGGTAAGCTGTTCGCCCACGAATGGTCGGGCGTAACGCCGGACGTCATGGCCTCGGCCAAGGGGCTCGGCGGCGGCTTCCCCATGGCCGCCTGCCTGGCCACCAAGAAGGTGGGCGCGGTGATGACCACCGGCAGCCACGGCTCCACCTACGGCGGCAACCCGATGGCCATGGCGGTGGGCAACGCGGTCCTGGACGTGATGGAAGCCGACGGCTTCCTTGACGGCGTCAACGCCGTCTCCAAGATTTTAAGGGGGCGGCTGGAGGAAACGGTCCAGGCCCGCCCCGGCGTCCTTGCTGGGGTGCGCGGCCTCGGCCTGTTGCTGGGCCTCGAATGCCAAGAGGGCGTCGCCAACGCCGACCTGAAAGCCCGGCTTCAGGACAACGGCTTGTTGACGGTGGGCGCCGCCGGCAATGTGGTGCGGCTCTTGCCGCCCTTGATTATCGATGAAAGCCATGTGGACGAGGCCATCGCCATTATCGAAAAGAGCTGCGCCGAGATGGAGGAATCGCCATGACGGCGCCCCAACAGGCCACTAAGCATTTTCTTGATCTGGACTTACTGGACACGGAGACGCTGCGCGAAATCCTTGACCTCGGCGTCGACCTCAAGCGGGGCGGGGTCTTAAGCGACGTCCATAAGCCGTTCGCCGGCAAAACGCTGGCCATGATCTTCGAGAAGCCCTCCACCCGCACCCGCGTTTCCTTCGAGGTGGGGATGTTGCAGCTCGGCGGCCAAGCGGTGGTGCTGAGCGGACGCGACAGCCAACTGGGCCAGGGCGAAACCATCGCCGACACGGCGCGCGTGCTGTCGCGCTATGTGGACGCCATCATGATCCGAACGGATGATCCGAAAAAGCTGGAGGAAATGGCCCATTACGCCACGGCGCCGGTGATCAACGGACTCACCAACGCCACCCATCCCTGCCAGTTGATGGCCGACGTCATGACCTTCGAGGAACACCGCGGCTCTATCGCCGGAAAGCAAATCGCCTGGTGCGGCGACGGCAACAACATGGCGGCGTCCTGGATACATGCGGCGGTGCGCTTCAGTTTCTCGCTGAGGCTCGCCTGCCCGGACGCCTTGACGCCCGCCGCTTCTCTTTTGCAGTGGGCCGAAGCCGAAGGCGGCGACGTCCAACTGGTTTCCGGCGCCAAGGCGGCGGCCGAGGGCGCCGACTGCGTGGTTACCGACACCTGGGTCTCCATGGGCGATAAGGAGCCCGAAAAACGCCACCGGCTGCTGGAGCCCTACCGGGTCGACGCCGGCCTGATGGCTTTAGCCGCCGAGGGCGCCTTGTTCATGCACTGCCTTCCCGCCCACCGGGGAGAGGAGGTCA
>CAJXGZ010000116.1 GCA_913053795.1 uncultured Rhodospirillales bacterium
ATGCGCCCGAGAGCAGGCAGACGACCGTCCCGTCGGCGAGCACCCGCGGCTCCGTGCCGAAGCGCGCGACGCCCCGCTCGACCTCGACGTCGAGGGCGGACTCCTCTGCTGGCGTGAGCGTCGCGAGGCCGGGCGCCGTGCCCGCCGGAGGAGACGCGACGACGATGCTCACGAGGCGCCGCTCGCCCACTGACAACGACGTGCGTGGGCTCGCCTCCAGGTCCCCCGCCGCGCCCGTCAGATCGCGGAGCGCGAGGACCAGCGCAGCGCCGTCGCGGGGTCGTCCCGCGGCTTCCTTGGAGAGCATCCGTCGCACCAGCGCCGTGAGCGCGACCGGGACGCCAGCCGCCAGGCGTTCGATGGGCGGCGGCTCCTCTAGGAGGACCTTGCTCAGCACCGCCATGACGGTCTCACCCATGAAAGGGGGCCGACCGGCGAGACACTCGTAGAGCACGCAGCCGAGCGCCCAGATGTCTGCGCGCTTGTCCACCGCCTTGAACAATCCCGAGCGCTCCAAATCGGCGGCGACGACGCCCGAAATGTCCTTGCCGTATCTGCTTACCTCTTCAGTGACGCCCTTGAAGTCCGTCACCGCGATGGGCATGGGCTTCACCGTGCCCCGCGTGATGTCGATTCGAAGCTCCGACGCGGCCGGCCGGGCGGCGCTGAAAGCAAACAAAACAACGAGTACAGCAACCCAGCCGAATCTTAATTTGGCCGTCATTTTCAAAGCATCTCCTTGGGATTGAAGGTTAACGTCATCTCTTGCCATTGCTCATATTTCTTTTGCGGCAGTTTGAACGGTTGGCAACGGCGGTTCAAGACCGCTCTTTTTGCGCTTTCCGCGGCGACGCGAAAGAATTTATCCGTTTGCATGCGCATCATATCCTTAATCCTCGCTTGGCGCACAGTGCCGTCCGGGTTCATGAAGACCTTGACTTCGATGATCAAATTCTCGGCGTCCTTGGCCCCGACCGGTATATTCCAGCAAGCTTCGATTTGCTTGCGCACCAAGTCGATCACGCTGATGGTGATCGGTTCCGATGAGATGCGCTGCGCCGGGATGGACATCAAGGCTTTTTCCATGAGTCTCTTAAACGTATCCTCGTCGCTTTTATCGGGTTTTTTCTTTTTTGGCGCGGGCGCCGACTTATCGAGGTCCTGATCAATGTTCTTCAAAAGCGACGCGAAACGGTCCGGCGGCCGGGGCTTGCGCTTGGGCTTTTTGTTGGTGAGTTTTGGCGGCGGCTTGGGTTTGGATTCAGGCAGCGGCACGGCGGCCGCATCCGGCTCCGGCGGCTCGGGTTTGGGTTTAGGCTTGGGCTTGGGCGCCTCCGCCTTCTGCGGTTCGGGCTCGGGCGGCGACGGCCGAGCCTTTTTATGCTTCTCCGGTTTCGGTTCCGGCTTGGGCTTGGTCATTGGCGGCGGATTGGTTTTGTCGGCCACCGTCACCACCTCGACGACAATGGGCGTCTCTAAAATCTCCGGCGGCTTGCGCAGAATGGGTGCGCCATAATAGGCGGCGGCGATAATGCCGCTGTGCAGAAGCAATGAAAGGAACAGACCCTTGGGCATAAGCGGCGCCTACTTTTTCTTTCTCTTAAACTTCTTTTTTATTCTCTTCTTGGCTCCCAGCCGTTCGGTGACCAGCGCCACTTTCTTGAAGCCGGCGGCGTTGACGGTTCCCAACACCCGCATCACCAGCCCATAATCAATGGCCTTGTCGCCACGGATAAAGATGCGCGCGTCCGGGTTGCTGTTGGTGATGTCGATCAGACGCGGGGCCAGGGTGTCCAAGTCAACTTCGGTGTCTTGAAGGAAAATTTTTCCCTTGCCGTTCACCGAGATGGCCAGCGGTTCGTCTTGGCCGGGAACGGCCGAGGCCTTGGTCTTGGGCAGGTCCACCGTCACCCCGACGGTGAGCAGCGGCGCCGTCACCATGAAGATGACAAGCAGCACCAGCATCACATCGACCATGGGGGTGACGTTGATTTCGCTCATCGGACGATGGCCTGAGCGTCTGGCGTATTTTTGTTGGTTGCTCCGGATGCCCATGACTTAATGCTTTTCGTCCAATTGGCGCGACAGGATGGCGAAAAACTCGCCGGCGAAGCTGTCCAAACGGCTGGCGTAGCGGTCCAGGTCCTTGGAAATTTTATTGTAGGCGACCACCGCCGGTATCGCCGCCAACAGGCCCAGCGCCGTCGCGAACAGGGCCTCGGCGATGCCCGGGGCCACCACCACCAGGGAGGTGTTCTTGGACTGGGCGATGGACTGGAAGCTGTTCATGATTCCCCACACCGTGCCGAACAGGCCGATGAAGGGCGCCGTGGAGCCGGTGGTGGCGAGGAAGGTCAGGTAGCGCTCGGCGCGGTCCATCTCGCGGGTCAGGGTGATCTGCATGACCCGCTCGACGCGCTCGCCGGCGCCGATGCGCTTGGTGTCGACGGGGCCGCCGCCGGGCGAGCGCCGCCACTCGCGCATGGCGGCGATGAACACCGCCGACATGGGCTCTTGGGGCTGGCCGGAAATGCGCTCGTAAAGATCATCCAGGGAGCCTCCCGACCAGAAGGAGTTCTCGAATTTATTGGCCCCGGAGTTCAGGCGCCGCATCCCCAGTATCTTTTGGAAGGTGATCGCCCAGCACCACACCGAGGCCAGCAGCAGGACGACGATGACTCCCTTGACGACGGGGTCCGCCTTTAAAAAAAGAGCAACCATGGAAAAATCCAAGGAGGCCGAGCCTCCCAGCGAGACGGCGTCAATTACGTTGTTTTCCATGGGTCAAACCTGTTCGTTACTGTTGAGAAGATTATTGAACTTCGTCTTTAGGCCCGCCGGTATGCGCGCCGAGCGGCCCGACAAGGACATGCAGACGAGACGGATTTTCATGCGCGCCACATCGTCCGAGCCGCGCATGACGTCCTGCTCGAGGTTGAGCGAGGCCCCGCCAACCTTGGTGAGGCGGGTGTGGACTTCCAGCATATCGTCAAGACGGGCGGGCTTGAGATAGTCCACCGAGCAGTGATGCACCGCCAGAACCACATCTTCGTCTTCGATAAGCCGGGAGCTTTCGGCGTCCAGGCCGCGCAACATCTCGGTGCGCGCCCGCTCGGCGAACTTGAGGTAGTTGGCGTAATAGACGACGCCGCCGGCGTCGGTGTCCTCGTAATAGACGCGGACGGGAAACACGTGCGCGTTATTCACTACCGGTCTCCGCGATCAGTTCAAGCTGCGTCACCGACTTCGGCGCCGCCAGCCCTAAGTGCGCGTAGGCTTTCCCGGCCAAGGCGCGGCCCCTGGGCGTGCGCATCAGAAAACCCTGCTGGATGAGGTAAGGCTCGATCACTTCCTCGATGGCGTCGCGCTGCTCGGACAGGGCCGCGGCCAGGGTCTCCACGCCCACCGGCCCGCCGCCGTAGTTGTCGGCGATGCAATGCAGATAGCGCCGGTCCATGGCGTCCAGGCCGCGCTGATCCACTTCCAGCCGGTTGAGGGATTTGTCGGCGGTCTTGGCGTCCACCTTGGCGGCGCCGTCGACAAGTGCGAAGTCGCGCACACGGCGCAACAGGCGTCCGGCCACCCGGGGCGTGCCGCGTGAGCGTCTGGCGATTTCGGCGGCGCCGTCGGGCGTCAGGTTCAAGTCCAACAGGCGCGCGCCCCTGACGACGATCTGCTCCAGCTCCTCAGGGCTATAGAAGACCACCCGCATGGGAATGCCGAAGCGCTCTCTTAAAGGACTGGTGATCAGGCCAGAGCGGGTGGTGGCGCCGATCAAGGTGAACCGCGGCAGGTCGATGCGCACCGAACGCGCCGCCGGTCCTTCGCCGATAATCAAGTCCAGTTGAAAGTCCTCCATGGCCGGATAGAGAATTTCCTCGACCGCCGGCCTTGGCGATCACCGGCCCCGAGGTGGCGCGAAAGCCGACGCCCAATTCGTTGGCGACGATGGTGGCCAGCGTGGTCTTGCCCAGGCCCGGCGGCCCATGGAAAAACACATGGTCCAGCGCCTCCGCGCGGGCCCGCGCGGCGTCGATGAAAACCCTCAGGTTGGCGCGCGTCTGCTCCTGGCCGACAAAGTCGTCAAGAGATTGCGGCCTGAGGGAAGCCTCCGCCCGGTCCTTCTCCGCCATCTCGGGGGCGACCACGCGATCTTCGCCGTTCATCGGGCGTGCTCCTTAGATCCAAGTTCGGAAAGTCCGGCCCTGATCAGGACCTCAACGCTTGGCCCAGACTCCCCAGGCTTTGACTTCAGCCCGGAGGCGGCGCGCGCCAGGGCCGCGTGCGCCTCGGATGCGCCGTAGCCGAGATTGACCAGGGCCGATATGGCGTCCGGCATGGCCCCAGAAGAAGAAGCGGAAGAAGCGGCGGCGTTCCCGGCGCCGGCGCCAAGAGCGGCGGCGCCGGCCTTGTCCTTGAGCTCGCTGATTACTCTGGCCGCCAGCTTGGGACCGACTCCGGGGGCGCGCGTGACGGCGGCGCGGTCGCCGGCGGCGATGGCGTTGGCCAAGTCGTGGACCGGCAAAATCGAGAGGATGGCCAAAGCCACCTTGGCGCCCACGCCCTGCACCGTGGTCAGCAACTTGAACCAATTGCGCTCGCCCTCTTCCATGAAGCCGTAGAGATGAATGTGGTCCTCGCGCACATGGGTCTCGATCAACAGGCTGACGGCGTCGCCCGGATTGAGTTCGCCTAGGGTTCGGCTGGAACAGAACGCCAGATAGCCGACGCCGGAAACATCGACGACGGCACAGTCCTCGCCCAAGGAATCAACATGTCCCGTCAGCTTGGCGATCATTGCCAGACTCCTGCTTTCTCGTGGGCTTGCGCTTCGATGCGAACATTGGTTTCCCTGTGATGGGCGTGGCAAATGGCCACCGCCAAGGCGTCGGCGGCGTCGGCGTTGGCGGCGCCCGAGCCCGGCAACAGAACGCCCACCATCATCTGAACTTGCTCCTTGGCGGCGTGGCCGGCGCCGGTCACTGATTTCTTGACCTTGTTGGCCGGATACTCGGCGACGGCGATGCCGGCGCTGGCCGGAACCAGCAAGGCGACGCCGCGGGCCTGTCCCAGCTTCAACGTCGAGACGGGGTTCTTGTTGACGAAGGTCTCCTCCACCGCCGCTTCATCGGGGCGGTGGGTCTCGATCACCCGTTCCAGGCCTTTTTGTATTTGCACCAGCCGTTGGGCCAGGGGAAGGCCGTCGTCGGCGCTGATGACGCCGTTGGCCACATGGCTGAGCCGGTTGCCGTCGACGTCAATAACGCCCCAACCCGTATGCCGAAGACCGGGATCAATTCCAAGAAGCCTCATGCGCCCAGCCCTATCATGCGCCCAGCCCTATCATGCGCTAAGCCGTTCCATTGCCTCGTCGCTAACCTCAAAGTTGGCGGCCACTCTCTGCACGTCGTCGTTATCCTCCAGTGCGCCGAGCAGCTTCAGCAGGGTTTCGGCGGCGCCTTCATCCACCTCGACGGAATTTTGCGGCTTCCAGTCCAGGCGCGCCGTCTGAGCGGCGCCGAACCTACTCTCAAGGGCGTCGCGAACGGCGCTGAAGTCATCCGGCGCACAGGTGATCTCATGGCCCGAATCGGTGGACTCCACGTCGCCGGCGCCGGCCTCCAGGGCCGCTTCGAACATATCGTCGGCGCCGGCCGCCCCGGGCCCGTACAAAATCAGCCCCACATGCTCGAACATGAACCCGACGCTGCCGGTCTCGCCCAGGTTGCCGCCGTGCTTGGCGAAGGCGGAGCGCACTTCCGAGGCGGTGCGGTTGCGGTTGTCGGTCAGCGCCTCGACGATAATGGCGACGCCGCCGGGACCATAGCCCTCGTAGCGGATTTCCTCGAAGTTGGCGTCATCGCCGCCGCCGGCGCCGCGCTTGATGGCGCGCTCCATGGTGTCCTTGGGCATGTTGGCCGCCTTGGCGGCGGCGATGCCTGAGCGCAGGCGCGGATTCATGTCGGGATCGGGCAGGCCCGACTTGGCGGCCACCGTCAGCTCACGGATCAACTTGGAAAAGACTTTTGCCCGCTTGGCGTCTTGGGCGCCCTTGCGGTGCATGATGTTTTTAAATTGGGAATGACCGGCCATATGTCGCCATTATATGTCTGTTATGGTAAATCATGTATGATACATGGTGTTGATATACCATATATAGCGGAAATGCACACTATTTCCAGCATCAAAGTAAACAATTCAATATGGCGATTTTGCGGCGCGAAAAGGCTTCTTTGTTTTCCATATGGAATTACCTGAAGAAGCGATAAAAAGGGCTGATAATAAAGTAAGATTTTTCAATGAAAAACCGCGTCATCATCATTCATGACCTGGAGCACGCCAAGGCGGCGCTGTCGGCGGCCGGGCGGTTGGGGATAACCGTGACCTTGATGAGCGCGCCCGGCGCCGCCGCTTATTTGGGCGCCGCCGTCTTCAGGGATATGGTCGCCGAGGCGGCCCGGGCCTGTCCGGACGCGGCGTATTGCGCCGTTCTCGACTGCGGCGAAGACGCCGGTTTGGCGCTCGGCGCGCTCAGAAACGGCGTCAAGCGGATCAGAGTCGAGGCGGCGGACGAAGTCAAGGCGAGGATCGCCGGCATCGCCGCCCAAACAGGCGCCATGCTTTGGCGGGAGGACTTAGAAGCCCTCGACCTGCTGGATGGGGACGGCGCCGAAGAAGCCTATGAAGCCTGCCGGGCCTGGCTCGCCGGCGGAGAAAATTCATGAAAGATACCGATTGCCGGCTTTACCTGATAACGCCGCCGGCGCTTGAGGCTGAGACCTTCGCCCCGGTTCTCGTCTCGGCGCTGGACGCCGGCGGCGTCGCGGCTGTGCAGCTTCGCCTGAAGGGGGCGCTTTGCACGGAAGAAATGGGCGACGGCGCCGTTCGCCGCGCCGCCAACGTTCTTCGCCCGCTGGTCCAGGAGCGCGGCGCCGCCTTCATCCTCAACGACCGGCCCGATCTGGCCGCCGAGCTGGAATGCGACGGCGTTCACATCGGCCAGGAGGACGCGTCTTACGAGGAGGCGCGGCGCTTGGTCGGCCCTCAAGGCATTGTCGGCGTCACCTGCCATAATTCACGCCATCTGGCCATGGAAGCGGCGGAGAAGGGCGCCGACTACGTGTCCTTCGGCGCTTTTTTCCCGACCCGGACCAAGCAGCCGAAATCCCGCGCCGAGCCGGAGATCCTGGAAATCTGGAGCCAGACGACAACGGTTCCGGCGGCCGCCATCGGCGGCGTCACGCCCGGGAACTCTCAGCCCCTGG
>CAJXGZ010000117.1 GCA_913053795.1 uncultured Rhodospirillales bacterium
GGTTCATTTATTGTCGGCGGTCTGGCCAAGATGCTTTTGCTGGACAAGCCCGAAACCGTGGTCGGCTCCATCAAGCGCCTGATGGGCCGGGGCGCAGCCGACGTGAAAAGGCTGGCCGGCGCGCTGCCCTTCGAGGTGGAGCCGGCGGGGAAGGGGGAATCCGCCATGGTGCGCTTGAACGTGGCCGGGCGCAGGCTCACCCCCGTCGAGATTTCCGGCCATATCCTGAGCGCCTTGAAGGAACGGGCCGAGGACATCTTGAAGGCGGCCGTCAAGCGCGCCGTTATCACCGTTCCCGCCTATTTCGACGACGCCGCCCGCGCCGCCACCAAGGACGCCGCCCGCCTCGCCGGGCTGGAGGTCCTGCGCCTGGTCAGCGAGCCCACCGCCGCCGCCCTGGCCTATGGCCTGGACAAGGATGCGGAAGGGCTGTTCGCGGTCTATGACTTGGGCGGCGGCACTTTCGATATTTCGCTTTTGCGGATGGAGAAAGGAGTCTTCCAGGTGATCGCAACCGGTGGCGACTCAGGCCTTGGCGGCGACGATTTCGACCACGCCGTGGCCGAGCGCTTCCTTAAGGAGCGCGCCCCCACCACCCCCAAGTCTGAACTCACCAGCGCCGAGGCCAAGATGGCGCTGATGGCGGCCCGCGTCGCCAAGGAATGCCTGACCAAAAATATCGAGGGCGACTGGAAGCTGGAGGTCGGCGGAAAGCAGTCCGGCCACCACCTGAACCGGGATCAGTTCGAGGAAATCATCGCCCCCCTGGTGGACCGCACCATCGGCCTTTGCCGGGGCGTGCTGGAGGACGCCGGACTGACTCCCAAGGACATCAAGGGCGTTGTCCTTCAGGCCGAGGCCTTGACCGTCGGTTCCGACACCCTGCTGCTGGACGTGACGCCCTTGTCGCTGGGCATCGAAACCATGGGCGGGCTGGTGGAGAAGATCATCCCCCGCAACACCCCCATTCCGGTGGCCAAGGCGCAGGAGTTCACCACCTACCAGGACGGCCAGACCGCCATGTCCGTTCACGTCATCCAGGGCGAGCGCGAGATGGTGGACCAGAATCGCTCGCTGGCCCATTTCGAGTTGCGCGGCATTCCGCCGATGACCGCCGGGGTCGCGCGCATCCGGGTGACCTACACGGTGGACGCCGACGGCCTGTTGACGGTGAGCGCGCGCGAGGAGACCACCGGCGTCGAGCAAACCATTGACGTCAAGCCCACCTACGGCCTCGGCGAAGAGGAAATGAGCGAAATGCTGTACGACAGCATGAAGCACGCCAAGGAGGACATGACCAAGCGCCTTCTCACCGAATCCCGGGTTGAGGCTCAACGCAACATCAACGCCGTCATCTCCGCCATGGAGGCCGACCGCGCCC
Organism: uncultured Rhodospirillales bacterium; assembly: GCA_913053795.1. Taxonomy (GTDB): domain Bacteria; phylum Pseudomonadota; class Alphaproteobacteria; order Rhodospirillales; family 2-02-FULL-58-16; genus CAJXGZ01. The sequence goes on from CAJXGZ010000117.1 coordinate 1,382, forward strand.
TGCTCGACGAAGCCGATATCGTGGACATCCGCCAAGCCCTGAAAGCCCTCACCATCGCCATCCGCGGCGACGACCGCGACGCCATCATCTCGCAAATGGAAACCCTGGAGGCGGCGACCAAACCCTTCGCCGAAAAACGCATGGACAAGGGCATAAGGGAGGCGCTGAGGGGCGTGGATGTGGATGCGCTGGAGGGGGAATAGTTTGCCCGCTTACTGATGCAGGCTGGTTTTACGCCATTGCGGTATAGAAAGCGGGATGCCAGTCAAAAACCATCTCAATTTCCAGATCATGGTTGGTCGCCTTAAATAACTCCAACTCTTTGGAATATTTGTCTTCGTATTCGTTATGTATGTCGTCAAAATTGATGAAGACGTAAGCTATTTTTCTGTAGTTATCGTTTAGATCGTAACCGTCCAATTGTCCTTTCGCCTCTTCCAGAGTATCACGTAGTTTGTTAAAAAATTCGGGGGTTAGGTGTGCGTGGATGTCGCGCACGGTCTGTTCTTTTCTGGCCATGGCTTCGTCGTCGGAAATGTTGACCGTCTTGACTTCGCACAAGACCTTCGTTGCTCCAAGGGTTCCCTGCAAATCTGGAGTCCTTTGTCCCTTTACGTCAGATTTTGGGATGAATTTGATGTCCACGCACCCCAACTGCTTCAGGTAATTGTATCCCTTGGCTTCATTCAGCGCCTCAAATAACGAATGCCAGCCGCGCTTAGGGTTTCTTTTTTCTAGCTTAGAGGCTGCTTTTTTCTTTAGGTGATTCCAGGCGTCAACATCCAGCTTTTTCAAGCCGGATTCGAGGTCTTTGAACTGCTTTCTCTTACGTGGATCGGATGCATATGAGTTTTCGAAATCCTGAAAATAAGCGTCCAGCGAAATTGGATTTTTCAGTTGATCTCGAAGCTCGTAGATTCTCGGCAACTCGTTGCGGTGCATGGAAACCCCCAACAACCGTACGCTGAAAGTTCAAAATTTTCTTCATTAATAACATTCACATCATATTGATCCCGTGCGACAATAATCAACTTTATTGGCTTGTGGATTAAAGGCTTGCCCGTGCTGAAACATCTGCTCATCGCCTTTGCCCTTTTCCTTATCCCCCTCGGCGGCGCTATGGCCGGGGACGATTCGTCTGAAATTGATCTTTCCACCCTGCAAAGCCGCGCTAAATCCGGCGAGGGTGGCGCCATGGCCAAATTAGGAATGCTTTACATGTGGGGCGATGAAATCCCCGCCGATTACGCCAAGGCTTTCGATTGGTTTCAAAAAGCGGTCAAGGCTGGAAACGCTCGGGGGCATTTCGGTTTGTCCAATCTGTATATTGCCGGGCTTGGCCGTGCGGCGGACGAGAAAAAAGCCGTCAAGCATTTACGAATCGCCGCCGACAAGGGCCATTGGCGCACGCTCTATCTGCTTGGGGGTTTCCATGAAGCGGGCAAGCATGTTCCCAAAGACGCCGCCCTTATGCGGAAATACTGGCTGAGGGCGGCCAAGGGCGGGTATTGGGACGCCATGACCGGACTTGGGTTTGCGTATTTGAAGGGCGTTGGCGGTGAAAAGGATGTGGTCAAGGCCCTTGGTTGGTTCCTGGTCTGGGAGCATACCTATCTAGGCGCCAGGGAAGAACATCCCGAAGTGTTCAAGGAGTTGCCGCCGGACGACCAAGCCGAGGCTGAAAAATGGGCCGAGGCGTTTATCAAAAAACACCTCGACCCGTAATTTCTTAAAAACCTAGCCACTTTGGCAATTGATAGCGATAAAAATTAGTGGGTTTTCCTTCGCATTTTCTCAACTCCACCTCCCATTGCTCGGCTATTCTTTCATACCTCGCCGCAGCTTCGGCGTTGTTGGACTGATGGGCGTACGTGGCATTCGCCTTGGCGTCGGCGATTTTACTTCTGAGTTGGGCTTTCTTGTTTTCACTGCATTTAGACGGCTTACGTTTATCCGCGCCTGCTTGCCGCAAGCGTCCGTTCTTTGAGCGCTCGGTTTCGCCGCCCGGCTTCATGACGGCGTCTTTATCTTAGACCGTTTTCGGATTGGTATTTCTTGACGCCGTCGAACATGGGCTGGTCCGGGTATTGGGTCATGCCGTATTTCGGCGTCTTGTAATGGCCAAACTGTTTGAGGGCGGTCTTGACGTTGAGAACGTCTTCCGGATCGGCGTTGCTGTCGGCGCTTAAGTATCGTTTTAGATTGAATGGGGAAAGCATGGTTTTCTCCTTATTTTTTCAATGCAGCTTCATGACGGCGAAAAAAAAGGGCCTCCCCGGCCGGGGAAACCCTTCAATGCAGACGCACTTGTGGTGGTCGCTGATCAACCGTATAGCCGAAACCAAGGATTGTGTCAAGTAAAATATCCTAATATAATATTTATTAACCTATATATACGCGTTATGTTTCATAAAAGGGTGGACGTGGAGGATTTGGCGGGGTAGAGTTGGCGCATGCCAAAAGTAACGCGCCAGGAAATTTTTGCTCGAGCGGCTAAAAAACTGCGGCAAGACTTTGAAGAACTCCGCCCTGCGCCTCATCGAGCGAATAAATGGGACGAGGCGGTCATTCTTAAACGCTTCAATCCGTAAATTCTTAATGAAACAGGCCGCTAGAGACGACGCCATTTTGCCGACCATCGCCGTCTTCTACGCCGTCCTGTGGGCCGCCAAGTTCCTGATCGCCGGCAATCTTGACCTCTTTTATGACGAGGCCACCTATTGGCAGGCGTCCTTGCGTCCCGCCTTCGGCTATATCCAGTCGCCGCCCATGACGCCGCTGTTGATCAGGGCGGGGACAATTGTTTTCGGCGACGCCTTGTTTGGCGTCCGTATCGTTCATCTGTTGATCGCGGCGGCGCTTCCCTTCGCAATTTATCTATTAGCCCAGCCGCTGGTGGGGCGCCGCGACGCTATCCTGGCGGCTGGCGTTTCCCTGGTCATGCCCCTCACCGGCGTCATGGGCGAGGCTTACATGGACCCGCCAATGATCTTGTTCACGGTCCTGGCCCTGGCCGCATTCGAGCGTGCGCGGCGCACCGACAGTTTGGCTATGTGGTTGATGGTGGGGCTGTTTTGCGCCTTGGGACTCGCCACCCATTATCGGTTCGCCCCCTTTGGCCTTGGCCTGCTGGCTTATTTGCTGATCACCCGCAAGGGGCGAAGCCTTTGGTCCGCAAAGGGGCTCTGGATCGCCGCCGGGATCGCCGCCCTGGGGGCGGCGCCGCTTATTATTTTCAACGCCGGCGCCGAGATGGCGTCTTTTCAGTTTCAGGTGATGGACCGCAATCCCTGGACGTTCCAGGCCAAGGGCGTCCGCTTTCCCCTGGAGCAGATTCTGGTGGTGACGCCGTTCTTGTTCGTCGCCCTCATGGGGGTAATGGTTCATGGCGTCCGCCGGGCGCGCGCGGGAGACGACGGCGCCGCCCTGTTGGTTATCGTCAGTATCGTCTACATCGGCTTTTACGCCGTTCTTGCGCCTTTTTCCGATCTTCGGCGCATGCATGTTCATTGGCCCGCCGCTGGGTACATTCCGCTTTTTGTTTTGTTGCCGGGCGTTCTTCGCCGATTCGCCGTCACCAGGGTCCGCCGGGTCTTGCGCTGGCTGGTTCCGGCCAGCGGCGCCCTGGTCGTTTTCGGCGGCGTTTATTATCTGGCCGCCGCCGCCTGGCCGACGGCGTTGTTTCCCGATTTTCTTTACCGCTATGTGCGCCATGATCTGGTCAAATGGTCGCGGTTGGAGGCGCCGCTGAAGCGCTACCTGGAAGAAAGTTTTGACGGCCGGAAGGAAAACGTGATCCTGGCCGCCAGCAATTATCAAGTGGGCTCGGAGCTGGACTTTATCCTCAAGCCCCCAGGTGGCGTCTATATGCTCAACCACCCAAAGAACCGTAAGGAGGGAATTGACAAACAATACGTCATTTGGGGCTTGGACGAAGACAGTATGCGCACGAAACGCGCTGGCGCCGGCGCCTTGATTGTTGTTGAGGACAAGAATTTCTGGTTCGAATCCGCGGCGGAAGTCGCTTGGCGGGGCGGACTTTGCGGCGTTTTCGATAACCTCCGGCAACTGGGCGCCCTCGAGCTTCCGGGGGGACAAAAGAATTTCCTTATTTACGCCGGCCGCGTGAGGGGGGGCGGCGAATTAGACGAGCGGCCCCGCGGCCCCGGCAACTGTCCAACCCTGCCCTCGGCTTATCTGACGCGGCCGAAGCGGGGCGGCGCGTTGAAAGGCGTCGTGGATATTAATGGTTGGGCTTTGGATGATGCCGTCGGAGTCAGCAAGGTGGAGGCGGTGGTGGACGGCAAGGCGATCGCCACAGCCTTCTATGGGAATAAGGATCCAAGGGTGCTGCGCCTCATGCCCGGGTCCACCGATCCAAACCACCCATGGGTTAACTTTATTTATGAATGGGACACGGCCACTGTCGCCGAGGGCAAGCACAAGGTGGAGATTCGCGTTCATTCCGCTGATGGCGAGATACGGGATTTTGGGCGGCGCACGGTTTTTATCGTCCATCCTTGAAGGCGTTCCCATTTCGCCTTATTTGCCGGATGCGCGCCGGCGGCTGAGGATTATCCGTACAAGGCCAGCGCCGCCAGGGCCTCGGCGATGTGCGCGGGGTCGTCGAGAAATTTCAAGCCGTGGTATTCTTCGTTCCGCCAAACCACATGACTTTTGAAATCGCCGAAATTTTCAAACCTCAATATAACGTCCGCGCCTTTTTCGAAGGGTTTGGAGCAGAGGACTTTCGCGCCGCCGACGGAAATATCGAGGACTTTGCATTTCGTCGCCTCATTCTCGAAAAACAAGGTCACGGACAAAGTCAGGGCTTTGCGTTCATGCTTTCGTTGTTCCTTTAAAAAATCCCGGGAAAGCATTGTCCGGTTAATCTCCAAATCCTAATTACGCCGGCGTGGATTTCATTGTTGAAGACGGAAGACGCCGCCGATAAACAACGTCACCGTTTTAGCAACACGCCGGCAAGGAACCCGACGGCGAAGCCAATCAAATAAGGCACCATTTCGTACATTAAAGGTATCAGATCGGCCATGCTTTTTCCTTTTCTTTACGTCCCTGGGCGCCCCCTCGTGAATCCGGAGTTTACATATTAACGGACGTTCTAACAACCAAGCCCTTTGCGGCGCCTGTCACCCGCCGTGGGTGTCCAGGTAGCCGACGCCCAACTGGCCCATGGTAAGCATGAGCTGGTAGACGGCGGTTAGCTCGTCGTAGGCGGCGGTGGTGTAGTTGATTTGGGCGTTGTTGACCTCGCCTTCGGCGTCCAGGACGTTGATCACCGTTTCCTTTCCGGCTTCGCGCAGCCTTTTGCGGGAATCGAAAACTTCGCCGGCGATGTTGACGGCGTTCTCCAGCAGCTTCACCCGTTCGCGCGCGGTGACCAGGGCCTGCCAGGCGATGCGGGCCTGTTCGATGACTTGGCGGGTGGTCAAATCCAAGTTGTCCCTGCTGGCGCCGTAGTCATAAGCCGCCTGGGCAATGGCCGCCTGGGTGGAGAATCCGGTGAAGATGTCCCACGTCGCTTGAAGGGACACGGAATAGTCCCGCCGAATTCCCAGAATATTGTTGTAGTCCTTTTCAAAGTTCCAGGCGGCCTCGGCGTCCACCTGGGGATGGTACTCGGACTTGGCTTGCCTCTGGCCCTCGCGGGCGACGTCAATGGAGACGTTGGAGTTGGCGATGGCCGGGTTTTTCCGCTGGGCGATGCGGATGGTGGTTTTAAGATCGCTGGGGATGTTTTCGATGGGCGGCGCCGGATCGATCATGACGTCCAGGTCCGGGGCGTGATTGAAGGTCTGTGAATAGACGGTGATGGCGTCTTCCAGCTGTCCC
>CAJXGZ010000118.1 GCA_913053795.1 uncultured Rhodospirillales bacterium
TGGGCTTGTCGCACCCGGCGATTTCGCGGGCCATCTCCACCATGTCGGCGATGGTCACCATGCGCCCGCTTCCGGCGTTGAAGACTTGGCCTGAGTGGCTCTCGCAAAGGCCTGAAGCCCGGATAAAGGCCTCGACGGTGTCGCCGACGTAATTAAAGTCCCGCGCCGGCGACAGATCGCCAAGCTTAAGGGAGTCGCAGCGACCGTCCAACATCTGGCGGACCACAGTGCTGATGACGGCGCGTTCGCTCTGGCGCGGGCCGTAGGTGTTGAAGGGGCGCAGGGTGACCACCGGCAATTGGAAAGAGCGGGCGAAGGCGGAGGCCATCATGTCGGCGCCGATCTTGGAGGCGGAATAGGGCGATTGCCCTTGTAAAGGATGCTCTTCGGTAATCGGGGTGAACAGGGCGGTGCCGTAGACCTCGCTGGTGGAGGTGGCGACGACGCGGGCGTTTCCGGCGGCCAGGGCGCCCTTTAGCACGTTGATCGTCCCCAGCACGTTGGTCTGCACATAGCTGGACGGCGCTTCATAGGAATAGGGAATGGCGATCAAGGCGGCCAGATGGAAGATCACGTCATGGCCCTTGCAAAGCTCCGCCATCTGGTGGGGGTCGCGCACGTCGCCCCGAACCAGACGCATGGCCTTGCGCACCCTCGGCGCCGCCTCGTCCAGCCAGCCATGGGAATCAAACGAGTTGTAAAGCGCCAGGGCGGTCACCTGGGCGCCGCTTTCAACCAGGGCTTCGGCCAGGTGCGAGCCGATGAATCCATCGGCGCCGGTAACCAGAACTTTGCTGTTTTTAAGAGTCATTTTCCCAAGCTACCGCAGTCCGGGTGAAAGACCCGGACCGCAAGAATTATTCCGCTTTCCCCCTGCGCTAAAGGGACGCTAACGGCTTAAGCGCAGGCGCTCACCGTCGTCGCCGAAAGGTGGACTTTCACCTCGCGGCCGAGAAGGTTCAATAAAACGACGACCCGCTCGTTGTCGTCGACGCAATCAAAAAGGCCCTCATAATCGTACATGGCGCCGGCGGTGATGCGGACCAGATCGCCTTTCTTGAAGGAATCGGACGTATTCAAGGCGACCATGCCGCCTTCGTCCTCATGAGCCTGAATGTCCTCGACCACGCCGAAGGGAACCGGGGTGGGAAGAAGGCCCTGGGTGAACAGGTGAATGACGCCGATGGTGGAGTTGATGGCGCGCCAACGGGTCCGTTGGATGTCCATTTCCACGAAAAGATAACGGGGAAACAGGGGCGACGGCGTCCAGTCCATGCGGCGGGCGTGCCGGCGCTGCTTGAGGCGCTGGGGAAGATAGGCGTCGAAGCCCTGGCGGCGAAGGTTGTGCAGGGCCGTTTTTTCGCTTCGGGCGTGGGTGTAGACGACATACCATTGTTTCATGAGAGCTGCCTCATTCCATGAAGACCAGGGGTTTGCGCGAGACCTTGAGAAGCCGGGGAGCCAGAATCCGCTCGGCCGGGAAATCCTTGGCCAGCGCGTCGAAACCGTCTTGAGGATTGTTCAAGTCGGTCAGCATCACCGCGTCGACGTCCCCGTCTTCAATGGATTGCAAATCCTTGACCACGGGAATGCCGCTGAAAATATCGGCGCCGCTGTTTGGATCAATGACCGCCATAAGCGAAACGGGATGCTCGCGGGCGCACAGCGTGGCGATTTCAGCGAGGTCGCTTTCGCCGTACAAGGCCATGCGGCTCCAGCCGTTTTCGGCGCTCAAGGCGAACAAATCGGAGCATTGACTGCGGGCGGCGCGGAAAAAGTTGAAAGAGCACGCCAGATATTGCCGGGTCAGCTGGCTTTTTTCGGCGAAGCCGTGGGGCGTCAGATAATATAGATACCGGTTGGCCGGGGCCTGGGCCATCTTGACCCAGCCTTTCTTGATGCACCGCTTCAGGTAGGTGTTGACCAGCCCAAGGGCGATGCCCAGCTCGCCCGCCGCGCTGCGCTGGGTGAGCGAGCTGTTTTCATGGATAACGTTCAAAAGGCCAAGGGTGATCTCGGCCTCGTTATCCAACGTTCCCGATGCGTCTTTTGGCTTGTTCATGGCGCGAACATTACAGCGTTCACATCACGAACGTCAAGAGGATTCACGTCATGAACGCTTGACGCCGACGGCGCGCCGCGAGAGCCCCATGCGTAACCGGGGGCGTTAATCCTTTCTCAGCAGGTTGACCCGCATCGGCTGGTCAAAGGTCCAGGCGTCCTCTTGCTTGCGGCCCAGGATCTCGAAGGCGGCTTTGAGTTCGCTTTCCCTGGCGTCGAAGGCGGCCCGGGTTCCAGGGTTGATGGCGATCACGCGCTCGCGGAAGGCCTGGAAATTTTGATGCCGCGCCGCGTGGACGTAGAAAAACTCCCTTTCCTCGGCAAACCCCGCGACGGCGGCGTTCCTGATGGCTTCCAGGGCGCGGGCCCTGACCACGGTTTCGTCATGGACGGGTTTCATCAACTCGAAGTGGGGACCTTCGGCCAGGGGCTCGGCGGCATAAAGCAGGCCGCCGGTCTTAAGCGCCCTTGCGGCTTCGGTGATCGCCGCCGCCTGTCTGTCCACGGCCACATGATGAAGGCTGTTGAAGAAGACGACGATATCCATCGAGCCGTCTTCCAGCGGCAGGTCCTCGGCGCGCCCACTTACATAGGTCTCGCCCCCGGCGGGCGGCTCGGCGAAGGCTTTTTCCAACTGGACCGGGTTGCACTCGACGCCAATGACCTCGGCCCCATGGCGGACCATCAGGCGCGCCAGGGAGCCGTTGCCGCAACCAACGTCGGCGACGCGCCTGCCGTCCAGGCCGAGGGTTTCGATAAGCATATCGCCGTTATGGCGTTTCTTCATGGTTTTCGCCGGCATTTCACGGATTATGCTCTTCCTCCTTGGCGCTTCGCCGCCTGCACGGTGGTTTCCAGGCGGTTGAGGAATTGTGAGCGGTCGGACTTGCTGAACGGTTTTGGTCCGCCGGTGATCTCGCCGCTTTCGCGCAAAGCCTGCATCAGTTCGCGGTTGGCCAGCGCCATGCCGATGCCGTTTTCAGTAAACGGCTTTCCATTGGGCTTGATGGCCAGCGCGTCCAGCTTCAGGCACCGCGCGGCCAGCGGGATGTCGTTGGTGACGCAGATGTCGGCTTTTTGAATGTGATCCGCGATCCAGTCGTCGGCGGCGTCGGCGCCTTGAGCGACGATGACCAGCTCGACCCGTGGATTTTGGCTGGGGCGGATACCGCCATCGCTGACCAGATAGGTTTTCAGGCCATGACGGGCGGCGACGCCTATGGTTTCTTCCTTGACCGGACAGGCGTCCGCATCGATGTAAATGTCGACCATGACCATCCCCCGGAACTCCCCCTCAATTCCCGACGTTGACGAAACGAAACGCCCGGGCCAATTCCTGACGGCAGTTGGTCTCGTAGCACTTGCCATGGGTGAGCAGGATGCGCTCAGGCGTCCAATCCATCATCCGGCGCACGGCTTGGCGCAGATGATCCTCGCGGCCGCGAAACGTCATGCGCATGTCCCGGGGCATGGAGCCGTGGGGATGCATGATTCCGCCTAAGCGCAAAAGCAGCCGTTTCAGCGAAGAGGCGATGCGCTCAGGCTCAAAATTTTCGATCAGGTCGGTCAGAACCAAGGTCCGGGACGGATGGTGAAACAACACGGCTTCGGTCATATAGCCGCTTGTCACCGGAATATAGGACAGGGTTTCCCCCCAACCGTCCACCGCTGCGCCATCCAACTGGAAAGCGCTGGCGGGCAACCGGTCCCCGGCGCGTTCCTTGACGCCCGGGGCGGCCAGGATGCGGGCCTTGGGATACGCCTCGGCCCAATCGCCCGCCCACCAGTAATGAATTTTATTGGGGGCGACGATGTCCGCCACCTCACCCAAGGCTTTGACTTCCCGGGCGAGATCGGGCGTCAAGGCGGTCGGGGAATGAACCACGAGTTTTCCACCCGGCAGACGAATCAACGTCATGCGCGTGGGAAACGCCACCTTAAACGGCCCAAAGCCAAAATCGATTCCCGGGCCGTCGACGATCCAGACCTCATCGGCGGCCGGCTTGACGGTATTGATGGGGGTGTAGAGAAAATCCCGGATAAAAACATCCTCCCCATGAAAAGACCTTCGGAATTTGACACTGCCCTCCGGCTTGAGCTTAAGTCAATCCGTTTTTAACAGCGCGCCTAGATTTTACGCGCTGCGCATTTCATGGTCGAGGCCAGGGCGTCGTAGACGCTGGTCCAGGCGTCGCGAACCTCTTCAGTGAAGTCGTCTTTTAGTCCTTTCTCCAGGGTCCACAGCAGGGCTTCGCTTACCGTGTCGTAGTCCTCCTCCTCGACGCCGTAGCCAACATGGCGGCGCCCCAGCGCCTCTACCGCTGGAACAATGTTATGCAGCCTGTCGAGGCTATTGACGGCGGTTTTCAGCACCGCCATCAGCTTCAGGCCCTGTTCCGCCATGTCGCCCTTGAACAGGCTGCGAAACGAAGGGTTCAATTCAAAGAGACGGTTGTAAAACATCTCCGCCACGACTTTGGCGTGGGGCTCAACCATAGCGAAGGTGTCGCGAACCACCTTGACTTGATGGCCGCTGATGGGATCGCTTAAGGCCACGGGCGGCGGCGCTGAAGCCGGGGCCGCCGTCGTCCCCTCGCTGGAATGGCGGTCATAATCCTTAAACATGCGTATTCCTAACTTTTCTCAAATATCCCTGATAATTTAGTTATTATAGCGGGTGTTCGAGCGTCAAAACATTGTACGGACGGATGAGTTTTCTATACGAAAGTATTAGGGTCCTTGCGCAGGGTAAAGATTTCCCGCGGACGGCCGACTCCGCGCAGGCGGTATTCGCCAAGGGAGACCAGACCGCCAGCGAAGCCGTGCGCGACGTCGTCCGAGATCAGGACCGGCTTTTTCAGGGTCTTGCACATCCCCTCCAGGCGCGCCGTCTCGTTGACGGCGGCGCCGATGACGGTGAACTCGAGGCGCTCCAGGGCGCCGATGTTGCCGTAGGTCAGGTCGCCCATGTGGATGCCGATGCCGAAGCCGAGGGGCGCATCGCCCCGTTTGGCCCTTTCCCGGTTGAACGCCGCCATCCTTTGCACGGCGTCCTTGGCCGCCGCCACCGCCGCAGCGCAGGCCTCGGCGGTGGCGCAGCGCTTGCTGCCGCCGCCGGATTCGCTGGTTGGGAAGATGGCCAGCGCCGCGTCGCCGATGAAACGCAGCACCTCGCCGCCGTGATCAAGGACGGCGCCGGCCATGCAGTCGAAATAGCGGTTGAGGATCGAAAGGAAATCCTTGCGCGGCATGGATTCGGCCAGCGGCGTCGAGCCCCTGAGATCGCTGAACCAGATCACCGCGTGGATGTCCTCGCCGTCGCCGCGCTTGATCAGACCTTTTAGGATGCGCTCGCCGGTGTGGCTGCCCAGGTAGGTGTCGAGCAGGGTGACCGCGGTGCGCCGGGCGGCGTGGACCTCGAACAGGCGGCTGAGGACGGGAAGTATCTCGTTAATCTGGCCCAGGTCCTCCGCCGTGAACCCGCCCGCGCGTCCGGTGGTCATCGAGATGACGTTGATCAGCCCATTGGTGAACTTCAAGGGCATGGCCACGTAGTCGGTGGCGCCCTCACTTTTAAGCTCCTCGAGGATCGGATAGTCGAGCTGGGGGTTTTGAATGTCCAGGCGGCGCCGCACCCCGCCGGCGCCCTTGAGGATGGGGGCGAACGGGCTGGCCAGGTATTCCGGTCTCTGAAGCGTGTCATGGGGCGTCGGGACTTCTTCGACGCCGCCGCCGCTGCGCCGCCAGGTGAAGCTGCTGGCGAACATCTGGGGATGAAGGGTCTGGATGATGAGACGGATCCGCATCAGCGGAATGCCCGCCTCGACGGCGCGCCCGCACAGGCGCCCCATAAGCTCCTTCGAGGTGGCCGCGTCCCAGGCCTCGCCGAGCAGCCATTCGACCAACGGGTTGTAGGTTCTAAATTTTTCCGGGGCCGTCCGCGGCATCGCCTCGGTCCTCCTCCTGGTGGAATTGCGTTTCGGTTTCAGGAACGCTCAACCAGTTCAATCTTGTAGCCGTCCGGGTCTTCGATGAAGGCGATCACGCTTTGCCCATGTTTCATCGGCCCCGGTTCGCGGCTGATGGTCACCCCTTCGGCCCGCATGACGCCGCAGGCGCCATGGATATCGGGAACGGCGACGGCCAAATGGCCGAAACCGGTTCCGATTTCGTAAGGTTCGCGCCGCCCCCAGTTATGGGTCAATTCGACCACCGTCTCGCCTGATTCATCACCGTAACCGACGAATGCGAGGGTAAATTCGCCGCCCGGAAAGTCGGTGCGCCGCATCAGTTTCATGCCCAGATGGCGGCAGTAAAAGTCGATGGATTTATCCAGGTCCAAGACCCGGATCATTGTGTGCAACAGGCGGAACTTTCCTGCGTTCGCGCTCATTGGCCCATTCATTGAAATGTCTCCTCTTTTTGTTTCATCCGAAATTAAAGGGGCCTGACCCCTTTGTTTCCTTCCGGAACATTATGGGTTCCACGGCGTTCAATCGTCTCGGCTCATTGAGGGTATGTCGCTGAACTTAATGTGGGGGATAAGCCGGCCGACAATCCATTGCTGGACATCCTTGCAGGAAAGATTCCCGCCGCGCGTTAACGACTTCAATTCAGTTTTGATCTGATTGTGCTGGGCGCGCTGTTGATCCAGGTCGGGGCTGGAGGAAGATTCAAGTAACGCCTCTTCATCGCGGAAGTGAATTTCAGTATAGCGGAACAGAGCTTCAACGGCGGCCCTGACCACATCATCGCCTTCGCACCGCTGGCATGCGTCGCAGACCAGATTGTAGAGCTTAAACAGTTCACGATGCTGCTCATCTATGGCGGGGCGCCCGGTATTGAAGCCGGCTTCCCACTTAACATGCATGATGAGGCCCTTTCAGAAATTATTTTCGCCGACGCGCGCTGGTCCCAAGTGTAGCCCCTTTATTGCGAAGGAGGAATCGGTTTGTCCGCAACATGAGAGCCGCAAACTCAAATCCTTTGACTGGCAAGACAGCCGCCCCCCAATTCCGACAATTTTTGTCCCTCCGAAATTAAAGGGGCCTGTCCCTTTAATTTAAAGCCTCGGCGTTTTGGCAGGCGCGTTTCCCCTCTTCAAGGTTGGCGAAGTCACCCCACTCGAATCCTTGGGTGA
>CAJXGZ010000119.1 GCA_913053795.1 uncultured Rhodospirillales bacterium
TTAAGCCCTTGGGGGGGAATTTGCTTTTTGGCGCTATGCCGATATAGGTGATGCCGAGTTCGTCGGCGAAGGCCACGGACGTTCTTTGCTGAAAGGCGACGCGCAACATTTCAACGGACAGGGCCGGGTAGATATCGCCGTTGTAAATGAACATGGACGGCACCCGGCGGATAATGCCGTCGACCTCGGGAATCAGTGAAAAAAGACCATGCCCGGCGCCCCCCTCTTCGATGACCGGGATGTTGCGGATCATATCCGGAAGATTATTCAGGAAATCCTTGGGGTCCAATCCTTTCTTCGTCGCCCTCAGGGCGATGGACTTCCTCACCGGCGGCGCGGCCTTGATTTTACGGTCCTCCCAAAACGCGGACTGGCCCAGCACCACCCGGCTATTCTTGATGACGTCGGCGAAGGCCTTATCGTTGCCCGGCAGAGCGCGCAGCTTTTGTTTCGTTTCTTCGTCTAGCCCGTAGATGGAGTCGGCCACTTCGGACGGATTCATCCTATCGGGTTCGGCGAAAACCATGTCGAAGGCGACCAAGACCGCTCCCATTTCCATCAGGTTCTCGACCAGCTTGGCGATAATGTTGCGCGGCCACGGCCATTGCCCGACCTCGGCCAGGCTGACCTCGTCCAAATCAATGATGGTCACCGGCTTGGCTTGAGGCGGCGGGATGTCGCGGGGCTTTATTTTTTGGTAATAATCGAAAGTCTTGAGCCGCAGGAACTCGACCGGATAAGGATCGGTCTTATAGAAAAAAACGGCGAGGGCCAGAAGCGCCAGACCAAGCAGCCTGTCGGCGCCGAATGCGCCCTTTAGAAACCTGAGCGTTCTTTCCATGATTAGTCTTCCGTATGGAATCCGTTTGACTGTTTTACCACACCGGGACGGGAAAACCAGATTAAGACGATTTTATCGCCAATTCACGACATGCCGATTCCAGACAATTATTAACGATATTTTCAGGCTCCATCCTTAGGTTCGAGATTGGAGTGGAATGAGAAACGGAAATTGACGAAACAACGGCGCAAAAGCAAGGACAGACGGGGCACCGATCGGCGCAGTGAAGCCGGCCAGGCGGAGCCTTCCGTACGCGCATGGATCAAGCCCTTCGTCGACCCCCTGGTCCCCATCTTCCGTGAAGTGGTCGCCATGTCCGCTTTCATCAATATTTTGGCGCTGGCGGTGCCCATTTTCGTGCTCCAGGTTTACGACCGGGTGGTGTTCAGCGGCGGCATCTCCACCCTTTACGGCCTGATCATCGGCATGGCGATCGTTTTGGTGTTTGATTACGTGTTGCGCATGTCGCGCTCGCGCATCATGCAGACCGTCGCCCTCAGAATCGACGTCGAGGTCGGCCATAAGCTTTTCAACAAGGTGATGTCCCTGCCCCTGCAGACGCTGGAAAGCCAGCCCGGCTCGCACTGGACGTCCTTGTTCCGCGACGTCGACGTGGTTCGCAACACGCTCTCCGGGGCCACGGCGGTGCTCATCGCCGACCTGCCCTTCGCCATTATGTTCCTCGGAATTATTTTTGTCATCGCCTCGCCCGTCGCCTGGATTTTGCTGATTATCCTGCCCATGTTCATGGCCGTGGCCTGGCGCTCGGCCACCGTTCTGTCGTCGGCCAACAAGGACGAGCGCGGCACCAGCGTCAGCCGCGACGCCATGGTCTCTGAGATGATCGCAGGACGCACCACCATCAAGGCTTTGGCGCTGGACACCGCCATGCGCCCCGTCTGGGAGCTCAAGCACGCCGAAAACATCAAGAACTCCGTCGTGCGCGGCAGCAAGTCCGACGGCTACTCCAATCTCGGCGCCTCACTGACCATGATGACGTCGATCTGCCTGACCACCGTCGGCGCCTTGGCGATCGTCGACCAACGGCTGACCATCGGCGCCCTGATCGCCACCAATATGTTAAGCGGACGGCTTCTCGGCCCCCTCAATCAACTGGTCGGCCAATGGCGCGCCTACGCCGGCTTCCTGCAAGCGGTGGAGCGGCTGGGAAATATCTTCATGGCCTCCAGCGAGCGCCAGGAAAGCGAGATTGAACTGAAGCGCCCCAAGGGCAACTTGCAAGTTGAAAACATCAGCTTCTCCTACGCGCCAAACCTTCCGCCGGTAATCAACGGCATTGACCTGACCATCCCCAGCGGCGGCATTACCGCCCTGGTCGGGCGCAACGGCTGCGGCAAGACCACCTTGTTGAAGCTTCTCCAGGGCCTCTACAAGCCCAGCAACGGCCGCGTCTTGATCGACAGCGCCGACATCAACCAGTTCTCGCGGCCCGAATTGGCGAAATGGATCGGCTACGTCCCCCAGGAAAGCATCCTCTTTTCCGGCAGCATTCACGACAACCTGACCCACCGCTTTCCCAACGCCACGGACGAGCAGGTCGTCAAGGCGTCAACCGAAGCCGGCGCCCATCAATTCATCATCGACATGCCCGACGGTTACGCTTCGGACATCGGCGAGGCGGGACGCCGGCTGTCCGGCGGCCAGCGCCAACGCATCGCCATCACCCGCGCCTTGATGGGCGACCCGCCGGTGCTGTTGTTCGACGAGCCCTCCAGCAGCCTGGACCGCCAGGCGGAGCAGGAGTTGCGCAAGACGCTCGCCGAAATGGGCAAGGAGCGCACCATCATCATCGTCACCCACAGCCCGATTTTACTGGCCGCATGCCATAACCTTGTGGCCCTGGACAAGGGCAAGGTCGCTCTCTCCGGTCCTGCCGATGAAATCCTGCCCCGATTATTTGGATCCGCCCAAAAGGGTCCGCAAAAAGAAAAGCCAAGCGCCAAGCCCGGCCCCCCAAACAAGCCCGTGGTGAAAGCCATGACGAAGCCAGGCGCGCGCGCTATTCCCAAGCCGCCGCCGATGGCTAAAATCACACCCAAAAAAGTGATGATGGAAAGGTCGCCCACACCGGGCGCGCCCCCCGATTCGCCACCGAATGCGCCTCGAAAATGAACCCGCTCGAAGCCCTCCTCAACCATCATCCGTTGCCCACATGGCGTCCTTTGGCGTGGCCGGCGATGATCATGCTTACGCTGACCCTGACCTGGGCCAACTTCGCCAAACTGGAGGAAGTCGCGGTGGCCCCCGGCACCATCATTCCGAAGGGGCAGATCAAGGTCATTCAGCATCTGGAGGGGGGAATCATAATGGCTATTTTCGCGCGCGAGGGCTCCAGGGTGAAAAAAGGCGATAAGCTGATTCATCTCAACCTGGCGACAAGCGGCGTCAACAAGGAAGAGCTTCAAGTCCGCCTTGACAGCCAAAAACTCGTCCGCGCCCGCCTGAAGGCGGAAATTACCGGCAGGCCGATTATATTTCCCGATAGCGTGGCCAAAAGCCTTCCCGCCCAAGTCAAGGCCCAGAAAAGCACCTACCTCGCCCGTAAGCGCGAGCTCGCCACCAACCTCGCCGTTCTTGAAAATCTCGTCAGGCAGCGCAGTCTTGAAGTCGACGAGCTCAAGGCCAAGATCAAAGCCGCGAAAAACAGCCTGAGACTCGCCGCCAAGCGCTTGGAAATGTCGAAGACGCTGCTGGCTGAAAAATTAACGCCCAAGATGGAGCACCTGCAATTGGAGGCCGAAGTCGAAACCCTGCAAGGCGCCCTCAGAAGCCTGATTCCCACCGTGCCGCGCGCCCGCGCCGCCATTGAAGAGGCCCGGGGACGGGTCGAAGAGGAAAAAAACCGCTTTCGGCGCGAGGCGCAAGAGGAATCCATCAAGACGGAGCAGGCGATTTCGCGAATCACCGAGTTATTGAATGAGGCCACCGAGCAGGGCGCGCGCTCCGAGATCAGAAGCCCCATCGACGGCATCGTCAAAAAACTGCAGCACAACACCATCGGCGGCGTCGTCAGGCCGGGCGAACCGATCATGGAAATCGTGCCGTCGGACGTGGAGTTGGTGGTGGAGGCCAAGCTGAAGCTTTTGGACCGCGGCTATGTGAAGGAGGGGCAATCGGTCATGGTCAAACTCTCCACCTACGATTACGCCCGATATGGCGGCCTCGATGGAATAGTCGACTTTGTCGCCCCTGATTCGAGCACCGATGAGAACGGCGAGCCCTTCTTCCGCATCCTCGTTTCAGTGGAGAAAAACTATCTTGGCGAGAGGGAGGGCGTGTTGCCCATCATGGCCGGCATGGAGGCGACCGTGGATATCCACACGGGAGAAAAATCGGTGATGGATTATTTGGTTAAACCCGTGCTCAAACTACAACACGAATCTTTCCGGGAGCGGTGAGCGGGCGGCGCCGCAAGCCCCGCGCGTTTTTTCATCGATGCTAAACGTCCGGGGCCGGGGCCGACTCGTCCTGGCCCTCGTAGAAGCGATAGACGCCCTTGCCGGCGAGCTTGGCGGCGTACATGGCGAGATCGGCTTTGCGAACCAGGGACGCGTCGGTCTCGGCATGGTCAGAGTCAAATTGGATGATCCCGATCGATATGCCCACCGTGGCGCGGCCACCGCCTAATTCCACAGGCTCGGCAAGCGCATGCAATACCTTCTCGGCGATTACCTGCGGCTCCATCTCGCCCTCGGCGCCCTCAACCAGCAGGCAGAACTCGTCGCCGCCGATGCGCGCCAGGATGTCCTCTTCGCGCACAAGATTGGCTATACGGCGCGCCACCTCCTTGAGCAGGAGATCTCCACATTCATGACCCATGGTGTCGTTGACGTTCTTGAAACCATCCAGATCGAAGTAGAGCACGGTCCCGGCGCCGCCGCTGCGCTTAACCCGGGCCAGCGCCCGCCTGACCGCTTCGAAAAACAGCCGCCTGTTGGCAAGCCCCGTCAGGCTGTCATAGTTGGCGAGCTGGGATAGTTTCCGCATGGCCATCCGACTCCGGCCGGTCTCCAGGTTAAAGCCCTCGAGGACGGCGTTGTAGAACTTCGATATCCGGGACGCTTCGGTCTCGGGCTCCACCTCCACCGGCTTGGAGAAGTCACGCAGGCGCGCCTGCCGGTCCATCTGCATGATCAAATCGAGAGTCGCCGTGCTGGCCCCGTGTTCCGAGATGTTCAACCCGATGCGCTCGTCATCCGGGGTGACGCGCAGCGGGAGCCAAATGTTGACCAAGCGCAACAGGGCATAGCCAACGAGGAAGGAATAGGCGCCGATCGCCACGATCCCCTCAAGCTGCGCGCCGAGCTGTTGTGAGCGCGTCAATCCGGTTCCCCAACTGCCCTCGGGGGCGAGCAGGGCCACCGCCAGAGTGCCCCACACCCCGGCGAACAGGTGGGCCGGCACGGCCCCGATGGCGTCGTCGATCTCCAGGCGCTCGAGCAGCTTCATGCCGAGCACGCACACCACCCCGCCGACGGCGCCGACCAGCAAGGCGAGCGGCGGCGTCATCAGGTTGGCGGAAGCGGTGATGGCCACCAGCCCGGCGATTACGCCGTTGATGATGCGGTCCACCACCGGTTTGCCCATGAGCCGCCAGGTGAGGGCCAGCGCCGCCAGACCGCCGGTGGCGCCCGCCAGGGCGGTATTGATGATGATCTTGGGCACACTGCCGTTGAGGGCGAAGGTGCTGCCGCCGTTGAAGCCGAACCAGCCGAACCAGAGCAGGAACACCCCCAGGGTGGCGATGGGCAGGCTATGGCCCTCAATGGGGCGGCCTTCAGGGCCGAAGCGGCCGATCCGCGGCCCGAGAACGATGATCGCGGCGAGCGCCATCCAGCCGGCCACCGAGTGAACCACGGTGGAGCCGGCGAAGTCGATGAACCCCTTGGCTCCCAACCAGCCGACGTAGGCGCCGCTCTCGGCGCCGGCCCAGGCCCAGTGGCCGGCGACAGGGTAGATGATGGCGGAAATGACCACGGCGGTGATGCAATAGCCGGAAAAGCGCATGCGCTCGGCCACCGCGCCGGAGACGATGGTGGTGGCGGTGCCGCAGAACATGGCCTGGAAGAAGAAAAATGCGCCGAGAAAGGGCGTGAAATCTCCGCTGAAAAAGAAATAGGAGGAGCCAAACAGGCCGTTGACGCTGGCCCCGAACATGATCCCGAAGCCGACTAGAACGAACAGGACGTTGGAGATGCAGAAATCCACCAGGTTCTTGATCGCCACGTTAATGCTGTTCTTGGCCCGCACCATGCCGCTCTCCAGGCAGGTGAAGCCGGCCTGCATCAAGACGACGAGAAACCCGCTCAGCAGCAACCAGCTGATGTTGATGGTGGAGGTGATTTCCTGTGTTGTAGCAATCAAGACTGTATGCTTACGCCGACTGTAGTTGCCCTCATTATCCGGGCGCTAACCGGTCGTAACAACTAAACCGGCATTCCCAGATAACCTTCAAGTCCACGCCGACCATACATAAATTTCACCACCATTTGAATTATTTTCGCCGCGCCGCCATGCGGCGGCCGGATATGGCAAAATGGCGCCGTCCCGGCTCTTGGCGATCGGCCTCGCCGAAACCAGCCGCAAACTCCCCAACCGCGGCGCCAACGGCGCGCCGATCCCCGAAAACCTGGCGAAAAACCACCGAATGCTCATCCGCATCCACGCCATGTCCTATGAACTGCGCGAAAAAATAATGGCGAAATGAGCAAACCTCTATTTTATATTTGACGTATTACGTAAAATGCAATACACTTCCCATGTGATTAAATCCTTCAAATCACGCGATACGGAGAGGCTTTTTGGCCGTTGTTTCGTCAAGAGATATTCCGGCATTGAGCGGGCCGCGCGGATTTCCCTGGCGGTGCTGGATGCGGCGGAGAATTTATATGATCTGCGGGTTCCGCCGTCCAATCGCCTTGAGGCCCTTAAGGGCGGTCTAAAAGGGCGTCATTCAATCCGCATTAACAGGCAGTGGCGGATTTGCTTTGTTTGGCGCGGCAACGACGACCATGACGTTGAAATCATCGATTATCATTAAGAGGCGATAGCCATGGCGAAAAAACTCAGCCCCATTCATCCCGGCGAAGTCTTGCGCTCTGAATTCATGGAGCCTTTGGGGTTAAGCGCCAACGCCCTGGCGCTGGCCCTTCGCGGTCCCGCCAACAGGATTACCGCCATCGTCAATGGAACGCGCGGCGTCACCGGCGACACGGCCTTGCGCTTGTCCCGGCGCTTTGGAACGACCCCGGGTTTTTGGATGAACCTGCAAGCTTCATATGACTTGGCGGTGGCGGAAGACCTGAAAGGCGACATAATCGCCCGCGACGTCATCCCC